>JAUNRY010000244.1 GCA_030539475.1 Bacteroidia bacterium
CGCAATGCCGTAATACTCGCCGCAAGGCACGGTTTATTTTCCATTTTCCAGATACTCTTTCAACCCTTGCAGAATATCGTTCCACCCCGCCGTGTAGCTTTCTTCGGTGAAATATTTGCTGCCTTCGTCGAGGAAACTTTCGGCGCCTTCGTGCGTGAGCACAACGGTGGTGGAGTCTTCTTCGGGAACGAGTTCCCACGTGAGCGTGGAAGTTCCGGCGCTGTGTCCGGGATGCTCCCAGGTGTGTTTCAGTCTTTCGTGAGGAACCACTTCGAGAATTTCGAACAGGTGACGGAAATTGTGTTCGCCGTCTTCATCGGTAAACGAAACCACGAAGTCGAAAATTTCGCCTTCCGTTGCTTCGAAATTCGAAATATCGAAATACCAGTTTCTCATTTCTTCGGGTTGAGTGAGGGCGTTCCACACCCTGTCAACGGTTGCACTGATTGAGATTTCTTTTTTTAGCATAAAATGTTTGTTAAATGATTGACTGACGTGATAAGTTTGGTTTTCAACAAAACGACAACTCACTTTGTTCGTGATAAAAGCAGTGGCGTAGAATAGTTGCATTTCTTCTTTTTATCGGCGAGGCTTTATCGTCTCGCGCAAAGCGAGATGTATCGCCGAAGGCATTATCCTAACAATTTCCTTCCTGCATTATTCCGATTACCGCGCCCGACGGGTCTTTCAACAGCGCGTAAAACAGTTCGCCTTCCTCGTTTTTGGCTTCTTTCAATACCGAGCCACCCATATTCTTACACGTTTCGATGCTTTTTTGCACGTTATCTACCGTGAAATAAACAATCCATTGCGACGGCAAATCGCTGTTCACACCCCGTTTGTGGCACACTCCGCCCACGCCGTCGCCGTTTTTGTTTACCATAGCGTAATCGGCATACGCGCCGTTTTCGTCTTCCATCGGCACTTCCTGCACCGTCCATCCGAATACCCGCGAATAAAAATCTTTCAATTCATCCGCATTTTCCACTGTTATATCTGTCCACATATCAATTATTTTGTTTTTTTGATGATTTTGCGTGTTTATTAAAATCCAAACAGAGATTTACCCAATACGAAAGATCGGCTTCAGACTTTGTTCCCTCCGGATTCACGTCGCAATATCCTTTCAGTTCGCGCCCTTTCATAACGGTTGGCTGATAGCCTTTTTTCATCGATACTTCCTTCTGGAGCGCCGGATCGAAACGGCACATCAGATCGTCTCCGCCCACGGTTATGCACATTTTATCGTTGACGAGGAACGCCAATCCGCCGAACATTTTCTTTTCGGTTACGTTTTTTTCCGGTTTGAGAAGTTCGCGCACCCTGCGTGCCAATTCCTGATTGTAAGCCATTTCTGATTCTTTCTTTAGAGGGTTGATTCGGACGCTTCCCGCAATGTTTTTATATCGAGCTTCTTCATTTTCATCACTTCGTCCATCACGCCGGGCGATTTTTTCAACCATTCGTAAATGCGTGCGGGAACAATTTGCCAACTGATGCCGAAACGGTCTTTGAGCCACCCGCACATACTTTCCTCGCCACCGTCTGCCGTGAGCGCGTTCCAATAGGTGTCGATTTCTTCCTGAGAATCGCACTCCACCACCAGGGAAACGCCTTCCGAAAAACTGAACTTGTGCTCCCACGAGCTGTCCATCAACATCAGCAGGTAATCGTTAATGATAAATTCGCCGTGCTGAATGTTTCCGGCAACTTCGCCTTCTTCGCCCGTATAAGCCAACATTCCCCGCAATTGAGAATGGGGGAACAACGATGTGTAGAAACCGGCGGCTTCGCGGGCTTTGCCGTTGTTGTCGCCAACGAACATAAGCGTGGGTGCGATTTTCTGTACGATGTGGGTTTCGTCTCTGGCCGTGTACAACTGCCACGACACGCCGTATTTGTCCTGCACCCATCCGTATTTGGGGCTGAAAGGATACGCGTCGAGCGGCATCATCGACTCGCCGTCCTGCACGAGTTTGTTCCAGATTGTTTCGACTTCGTTTTCGGACATCGTAAGATACATCAACGAAATGGACGGGTTGGGGGTGGACCTGTCGCCGCCGTTGAGCAGCATCAGTTTTTGGCCGGACATTTCAAGCATAACCACCGCCGGATTTTCGTCCGATATTTTGGTGTCGGGAAACGTGGCGCAGTAAAACCCGGCCATTTCGCGGGCATTGTTGTTGCACCAGATGCAGGGATAAATGGAGTTGCTGTTTTTCATTTTTCTTCCGCCAATTTTTTCACAATTTCAAGTCCTTCAATAAATGCTTTTTCCATAAAAGCGCTATATTCTTCCGAGGTGTCCACCGATGCGTTCAGTTTGGTTACGCCATCCGTTTCACTTAAAAAATACTTTTCGAAGCTACCGGCATACGATTTCACTTTTTCGCTTGTTGTGTCTTCCACTCCGTTGTTTACTTCGCCCACTTGCCTGAAAACAAGCTCGTAAGGCTCGTTCATAGCATCAATTACCGTTACCATACCGTTGCCGTCCGCATCCTTAAAATAGGTTTTGCCGCCCACTCTCCAATCAGCTTCTATCCTTGAAATGGGATTGAAAGACGATGTCCATTGCGCGTACGTATCCTTGTTCCACAATACATTCCACACTTTTTGTGCGGAAGCGTTTATTTCTTTTTCAAATTTTAATGTAACCATCATTCTCAGTTTTTAATCGTTAATTCTCTGATAAAACAAGGGCAAATAGCGAAAAGTTTAAGAAGAAGTTTTTTCTTGCCATAAGACAAGTTTACTGAGGATTATAGTAACGTTTAGTTGTTTTCAACCCTGTCTTTAAGCGCAATATTCATGGCCGTGAACCCTTGTTGAGTGCTATTGAAATTGAAAAAAGGAACTAAAGCACCTTTGAACTTCTCACCATGAATAAAAGTAGTTGTACCGTTGCGGTTATCTATTAATTGAAAGAAATGTTCACCATCGAAAACACCTTTCATGATGAAAACACCCAGCCAACGAAACTCTTTGTGCGGCTCAAGTGCAATTACAGTAGGAGTAAATTTCATGGCGTTGTCGCCAGGCGGTTGAATGGAAACCGTAATCTCTTCGCCCACAGCGATATTCCCGTGAATAGATGTTATGAAAGGATTCCACGATGGATATGTGTCGAATTGAGAAAAAACTTTCCAAACGTTTTCGGGTGAGTCATTTATAATGATTTCGGTTTTTATTTCTTTGGGCTTACTAAAAATGCCAAGTAATAAAACAGCCAACAAGAGAAACACCAAAATTAAAATAATTACTTTTAAGAATCTCATATCAATACTAATTTTTAAATACAATTTCTTTACGAATGCGGCTCAATGATGTATCGGTAACGCCCAAATACGTAGCTATATACTTCAACGGAGCCTGACGGATAACCTGCGGTTTTTCTTTGATAAGCTTCAGGTAACGCTCGGTAGCCGATTCGGCAATCATTTCTATCGAGCGTTGTTTGAAGCGGAACAGTTCGCCCGCCATCC
>JAUNRY010000245.1 GCA_030539475.1 Bacteroidia bacterium
CTAATGATTGTTAATATTCGTAAGATTTTAGCAATCATAACAGCGGGAAGTTTATTTCTATCTCCTTTTGTCCACAAAAGTTTGTAATTTTGAATTTAAAAAAGAATCCCAAACGCGCAAAGCGGTTAAAACCGCACTGCACATTCAGTTTGCATTACAAGGTGTAACCTCTTTGACGAAGTTAAAAACTTCGTCTCCCAAAAACAATCGCGGGTTACGAAAAAACTTTCATAACCCGCAATTTCTGTTTATAAGAGAGTACGTTAACTAAAAATTACGAAGCCAAAGGCATCGTCTCCCACGAAACCCGTAACCCGTTTTTAGTCTTCTCCCAGCAAGATATTTACAATCTGGATAGCCGATTTCGCCACCGGAGAACCCGGCCCGAAAATAGCGGCCACACCGGCTTTGTAAAGAAAATCGTAATCCTGAGCGGGAATTACGCCTCCGGCGATAACGATAATATCGGGACGGCCTAATCTTGCCAGCTCGTCAATTACTTGCGGAACCAACGTCTTGTGTCCTGCCGCAAGCGATGATACGCCCAACACGTGAACGTCGTTTTCAACGGCTTGGCGGGCAGCTTCCTGCGGAGTTTGGAACAACGGCCCCATGTCCACGTCGAAACCGCAGTCGGCGTAACCGGTGGCAACTACTTTCGCGCCGCGGTCGTGTCCGTCCTGTCCCATTTTTGCCACCATGATTCTCGGTTGGCGGCCCTCTTTCTTAGCAAATTTTTCGGTCATGGCGCGCGCTTGTTCCAGCGTGGCGTCCGATTTTGATTCTGATGAATACACTCCTGATATTGTTCTGATTACTGCATTATAACGTCCTACAACTTTTTCGCAAGCGTCGGAAATTTCTCCCAACGATGCGCGCAAGCGAGCCGCTTCAACGGCTAATTCCAACAAGTTTCCTTCGTTGGTTTCCACACATTTGGTAATGGCATCCAACGCTTTTTTAACCGCTTCGTTATCGCGATTGGCGCGCAATTCGCCTAAGCGCTGCACTTGTTGTTTGCGCACTTCCGTGTTATCCACTTCGAGAATGTCGATGGGGTCTTCTTTTTCCAAACGACGCATATTTACACCGATAATTTTCTGCGTTCCCGAATCGATACGCGCTTGTGTACGCGCCGCAGCTTCTTCGATGCGCATTTTGGGAACTCCCGTTTCAATGGCCTTGGCCATTCCGCCCAGTTTTTCCACTTCTTCAATCAACGCCCAGGCCTTGTCAACCAACTCTTGCGTAAGCGATTCCACGTAGTACGAACCGGCCCACGGGTCAACCTGTTTGGTGATTTGAGTTTCTTCCTGAATGTAAATTTGCGTGTTGCGCGCGATACGTGCCGAGAAATCGGTTGGAAGAGCGATGGCTTCGTCCAACGCGTTGGTGTGCAACGATTGGGTGTGTCCCAATGCGGCAGCCATGGCTTCGATTACCGTTCTTCCCACGTTGTTGAACGGGTCTTGTTCGGTAAGCGACCATCCCGATGTTTGCGAGTGCGTACGCAACGCCATCGATTTGGGGTTTTTCGCGCCCATGCTTTTCACAATTTTTGCCCACAACAAGCGCGCTGCGCGCATTTTGGCGATTTCCATAAAGTGGTTCATACCGATTGCCCAGAAGAACGACAAACGCGGGGCAAATTTATCGATATCGATTCCGGCGTTGATTCCGGCGCGCAGGTATTCAATACCGTCTGCCAGCGTGTACGCCAGCTCAATATCGGCAGTAGCGCCGGCTTCCTGCATGTGATATCCCGAAATGGAAATGGAATTGAATTTCGGCATTTTTTGCGAGGTAAACTCAAAGATGTCGGCGATGATTTTCATCGAAAATTCGGGCGGATAAATATAGGTGTTGCGCACCATAAATTCCTTCAGAATATCGTTTTGGATGGTTCCCGCCATTTCGTCGAGATTGGCTCCCTGCTCTTGTGCGGCAACAATGTAGAAAGCCAGCACGGGCAATACGGCGCCGTTCATGGTCATGGAAACCGACATTTTGTTGAGCGGGATTCCATCGAAAAGAATTTTCATGTCTTCCACCGAACAAATGGATACGCCGGCTTTACCCACGTCGCCCACCACACGTTCGTTGTCGGCATCGTATCCGCGGTGCGTGGGGAGGTCGAACGCCACGGACAATCCTTTTTGTCCCGACGCTAGGTTTCGGCGATAAAACGCGTTTGATTCCTCGGCTGTGGAAAATCCGGCATACTGACGAATCGTCCACGGACGCATTACATACATGGTGGAATAAGGCCCGCGCAGGAAAGGCTCCACTCCGGCGGCATATCCCAGATGCTCCATGCCTTCGAGGTCTTCTTTCGTGTACACGGGTTTTACCGGAATTTGTTCCGGCGTAAGCCAATCGGCTTTAATTTCGTTTTTTTCGGCCCACTCGGCAACGTTTGTTTCTTCGAAGCCGGCCGATTTAAAATCGATATTTTTGAAATCAGGTTTCATATTTTTTCTTTTTAGAGCCAAGACTATTAGAATCAAGAGTCAAGACTTTTTAATGATTATTTTTTCTTTTTGATATACTATTTTTTATCAACACAAGCGCCAAAGTCTTGGTTCTTGGCTCTTGGTTCTTTTTATCTAAATAAACGGAGCGATGAAATTTGCTGCCGACAGCAACACGCTGAACATCAACACAAGTTTCGCGGTATCTGTATCCAGAAACTGTATCTTTGCCAGATTGTCCATAGTGGCGGTTTTCATCAATTTGATATTTCTGATGGAAACGGGGAAAGTGATAAGAACCACAAAAACAACAGGATGGAGCAATTGCATCATGACGGCAACGGCAATTACAACGTATGCAGCCAGCAACAATGTTTGATAGACCACTTGCGAACCCTCAAGCCCCAGCTTCATCGCCTGCGTTTTTATGCCGGCAGCTTTGTCTTGCAGCATATCGCGCGTGTTGTTGGCGTGAAGAATGGCCACAATAAGCAATCCAACGGGTGTGCTCACAAGCAACGACGACCAGATAAGCTGGTTTGTCATCACATACGCCACTCCCAACGCGATGGATAATCCGTAACAGATGAAGATGATTAAATCGCTCAGGCCGGCGTACTTAAACTTGTAATAAAGCGTGGAGCTAACAATGCCTACCATCCCGATAAACAGCAAGGGTAACCCTGTGTTTAACAGCAAATAAGTTCCCAGCAAAATTCCGACAAGCAACACGATGTACCCGTAAATCAACACCGGTTTGGGTTTAAATACACCAAGAACGATAAGGCGGATGGGGCCGGTTTTTTCCATTTTGTCCACTCCGCTCACGTAATCGTGGTATTCGCTGATGAGGTTTCCCGCCGCGTGGAATATGATGGCTCCGATAATCGCCAATATGCCGAATGTCCAGTTCACTTCGGTTATCGCTCCGGTTTTGTGCATATAAAATACGTACGAAAACGCTATGAGCGCGGGTGAACCCGACGCAGGCCACGCCCA
>JAUNRY010000246.1 GCA_030539475.1 Bacteroidia bacterium
CTCCCAAGCGTTCCTACTTAGTGCGCACACCCGGTTAGCCTTGCTTTTATTCTCCGCCGGAGCGGGCAGATGCAAAAAGAGACGGTGCGCGCACCGTCTCTACCGTATATAAGTGTATTACAGAGGAATTACGTATTTTTTCAGCGCCGGGTCGTTGAGCGAGGCGGGTACGGCGTTTTTAATCTCGTCAACAATAATATTTATCAACCGTTCACGAATGTACTCTTTCCGCGTTATCAGGCTGATTTCACGTACGGGAACCGAATTGTTAAACGGACGCACATTTTTCTTCTGTTCGTCGCTCAGTTTATGAGTGGCCATTTCGGGAATTACGGTAATGCCCTCGTTGTTATCTACAATTTTTATCAGCGTGTCGATGCTTCCGGCTTCGAAATTGAAGATAGACTGCGTATTACGCTTTTTCCTCAGGTTGCAAAGATGCAGAATTTGCGTACGGAAGCAATGCACTTCATCGAGCATCCACAGTTTAGCGGCAGTTAAATCGCTTTCTTCCAGCGCGTTTTTCACATAAAGCGACCGCTCTTTGGGCGAAATGTACGCGAAGAACTTTTCGTAATACAACGGCCGCTCGGTAACGGAGTCGTCATTAAGCGGTGTGGCCAGAATTCCGCCGTCGAGCGAATCGTTTGCCAATCCGCGAAGAATACTTTCGCTTGTCAGTTCTTTCACCATAATTCGCACATCGGTATTTCCCTGAATATGCACATCCATGAGCTTTGGCAGCAGGTAGGGAGAAATGGTGGGAAGAATGCCCAACCGGAATATGCCCTTTATTATGCCTTTCTCTTCCTGAACAATTTCCCTTATCTGGTTTATCTGCGCAACGGATAAGCGTGCCTGATCGATAATTCTTCGCCCAATTTGGGTGGGCTGTACCGGAAGTTGCGCGCGATCGAAAATCTTCACGCCCAATTCATCTTCCAGCTTATGAATCATCATGCTCAGCGTGGGTTGGGTAACAAACGACGCTTCGGCCGCTTTGGAAAAATGGCGGTGATTGTCAACCGCAATTATGTATTCGAGTTGTTGGATATTCATTGTTGATAACTGGAGAAATATTTCATAAACTGAACACGTTCGTATAACGACGGGCTCGCGATATTGGCATAATTAAGTTTTCCCGTAAAATCGGATATGTGCTCGTAATTGCTTTGTTCCATCCATGCCTCTATGCAGGTGAGCATGTTGCCGACAACCTCCATGCCCTGCTCGTATAAAACGCTGCAAAGCTGAATTGCCGATGCGCCGGCTATAATTCCTTTCACGGCATCTTCCCAAGAGTGAACGCCGGTGGAGCAGGCAATCTTTATTTCGGGCACGCGCCCCGAAACAATAGCTGTCCAGCGCAAGGTGTCGTGAAAATCGGAAGGGTTGCTGAATACCGTTCCGGCGGTAATTTCCATTTTGTTGATATCGATGTCGAGTTGATAAAAACGATTGAACAGTACAACTCCGTCTGCTCCCAGCGATTTTATCTTGTCCACCAGCCCGGGTAGATTGCCGATGTTTTTGGCCATCTTCACCACCACCGGAATTTTCACCGTTTTTTTCATCTGCTTTACGATGCTCAGGTAGGAATCTTGCAGGTAGTTATCGTCAAACTCGCCGGCGTTGAGCAAGAAAACGTTCAATTCTATGGCGTCGGCGCCGGCGGCTTCAATGCTTTGGGCAAAATCAGTCCAGCGGGTAAGTTTATAGCAGTTTATGCTTGCAATTATGGGCACGCTGCACTCCGCTTTGGCGGAGCGAATCAAGTCGAGGTACTTCTCCACGTGATTCATTTCTATGTAGGCGTTAATATAATCCGCGGCTTCGGGATAATCGGAAATTTGCGTAAGTTTTTCGGTATGGTTTTCAATCTGTTCTTCGAACAACGATTTGAGTACCACCGCTCCGACACCGGCTTTTTCCAATGCCTTAATTTTCGATAACGAGTTGGTTAAGCCGCTGCTGGCGGCAATGAGCGGATTTTTAAGGGTTAATCCGCCAAAGGAAGTTTGTAAGTTTGGCATTTCAAGTTAATGTTTTTCGTTTTATACTTGCGCCACAAAAATAGTGCTTTTTATTGAGAAAAGGGTTAAAATTTGTGGAATGTTTGTGGTGCGTGTATAAATTTGTGAAGACGTTGTGCGCGCAGCGTTTCTACTCTTCGCATCACCGTTCGCCGAAAATCAACGTTCCCACGCGGATAATTGTTGCGCCTTCTTCAATGGCAATGGGATAATCGCCGGACATTCCCATGGAGATTTCCCTGAAATTATCGTCGTGGGCAAAGTACTGTTGTTTAAATTCATCGAAAAGCGATTTTATTTGCCGGAACTCGGCGCGCACCTGCTTCATATCGTCGGTATAGGTTGCCATTCCCATTACGCCGGCTATTTGCACGTGGGGGCATTCGCGCCAAGTGCCCGCGGCGAGAAACCGGCGGCATTCATCGGGCGAGAAACCCGATTTTGTTTCTTCGTCGGCTACGTGCAGTTGCAGTAAACAGGCAATTTTTCTGTGGTTTGCCGCGGCTTGTTTTTCAATCTCCCGCAACAAGCGTTCGCTATCCAGGCTATGAATAAGATGGACGAAAGGCGCTATGAATTTCACTTTGTTTCGCTGCAAGCTGCCCACAAAATGCCATTCGATATCCGCCGGCAGCGCCGGCTGTTTTTCCGTGAGTTCCTGCACACGGCTTTCGCCGAAGAGCAGTTGACCCTCGTTGTAAGCTTCCCCTATTTCATTGCCGGAGTGAAACTTGGAAACGGCAACAATTTTCACCTGTGGCGGTACCGATTGGCGGAGTTTATCGATATTGGCTTTTATGCTCATTCCTCTTCGCGTGGTTTGTTTTCGGCAGAATAGCGGAATACGTCCATTATGGCCGTTTCGTTTACCGATGCAAACGTGTAATCGATCATTGTTTTCTTCATTTCCGCTTCCACCGTTTCCACGGCTTCTTTCAGCTCCGATGCCTGCACGAGCATGTTCACGGCAGTTTTTTTCTCGGCGCCGCTTTTTTCGTCAAGCGTAATAAAATACAGTTTCGCTTTGAAGTACCGGTCGCCGGTTTCGTTAAAAAACGTATCGGAGAACCTCACTCTTTTAATATCCGAAACGGTAAATTCGCCCGATATATAGGGTCTCATCTCCTCCATTATTCTTGCCTCGGCTTCCGTAAACGACAAGGCATCTATCAAATAGGGTTCCGTTACGGTTTTTATCATGCCGGTATCCAGCGTTTTATCGTAACGAACTTTGCATTCGAACCAGTTGTGCATAAAATGTTGTGTTTAAAAATTGAGGGGCAAAGGTACAAAAAAATGATGGATATTTGGGGTAAACAGACATTCCTGTGCACGTATTTGTGGGGTAAACAGACATTCCTGTCTGTTTTATGAGGCTGTCTCAAAAGTAAATCCTAAAGAAGAACAGCTTAGAAATTGAAAGTAAT
>JAUNRY010000016.1 GCA_030539475.1 Bacteroidia bacterium
GTAAACATCTTCTTTTTTCTGCTTTCCCCGAAGGCTACAACCGGTATGCAGAGAGGTTTTCGCACGTAATGAACGGCTTGAAATACGGAAATTCCTTTCTTGTAAACCTCACGATAAAAACGCCCGTAGAGACCAATTTATCGCTGAAAGAGATTTTTCTGCGCAGCAAAGCCATGTATCGGCTATACGTTCCGGAACGGTTTGTGTGCTTTTCGCCGGAACGGTTTGTGAAGATAACCGACGGCAAAATTTTTTCGCATCCCATGAAAGGAACCATCAACGCTTCCATTGAAAATGCTGCACAACTTATTTTAAACGATTACAAAGAAACCGCCGAACACAACACGATAGTGGATTTGCTGCGAAACGATTTGAGCCGCGTAGCAACTCGCGTGAAAGTAAATCGTTTCCGGTATATCGATACACTCGATACTAATACCGGCAGCATATTACAGGTGAGTTCCGAGATTGAAGGCACATTGCCGGAGAATTATCTTGAAAATATCGGCACAATTTTCTTCGATCTGCTTCCTGCCGGCTCAGTTTCCGGTGCGCCCAAACAAGCTACGCTTCAGTTAATTCGTGAAGCGGAACAGAAAACGCGCGGATTTTACACGGGCGTAGCGGGGTATTTTGACGGGCAAAACCTCGATTCGGGCGTGCTGATTCGGTATATAGAACAAACTGAAAACGGTTTCTATTTTCGCAGTGGCGGCGGCATCACTATCAACAGCGAATGTGCAAAAGAGTACGCCGAAGCCGTCAATAAAATATACTTGCCTATTTACTAAGTAGAGACGCAATGCATTGCATCTCTGCGGAATATCAACCGAATAACAATCGACTCATGTTTCTCGAAACCATTTGCATAAAAAACGGAATTGTACGGAATTTGGAAGCGCATGTTTTCCGAATGGAACAAACAGCGGAGCATTTCGGCTTTATCGCGCCGGCATTGCCTCATCTGGAATTGATGTTGCCTAAATCGCTTATCGATAAAAAAGTAAAATGCAGGGTTCAATACAAAGAAACCATCCAACATGTCGAATTTGAAGCCTATGCACCCAAAGAAATTCAGTCGCTTAGGCTTGTACAAGCAAACGATTTGAATTATTCATTCAAGTTTTCCGACAGATCGCAACTGAATTTGAACCTGTCGAAAGAAAATTCATCGGAAGCGCTTATCGTACAAAACGGCTGTATAACCGATACCACATACAGCAACGTAGTTTTTCGCAGGAATAATGAATTTTTCACTCCCGATACTTACTTGCTGAACGGCACAAAACGCCGGAAATTACTGAGCGAATCCGTCATCCGCGAAACCCGGATTACTGTGGATAACCTGCGTGATTTTGACCACGTATATCTTATCAACTCCATGCTCGATATTGAAGACAAGGTGGGTTGTCCGGTGCGTGATATCAAGCCCGGGTGCTTCGAGTTCCAACTCGAAGTAAACAATCCGCACGGCAGTTTCAAACCTCCGTGCGGGCAATAATAAAGTTTAGCGGTTTTTACGCCGCCATTTTACGGCACTCTTCCGCGCATTTTCTGCACGCCTCGGCGCATTCCTGACAATGGCCGTGCTCATGCTTTTCGCATTCCTCGGCACATTTTTCGCAAATATCGGCGCACAACCGGCACATCTCTTTCGCCTTTTCACTTCCCAGGCTCATCAACTGAGCTGCCGCATAGCAAGCGGCGGCGCATTCCATATCTGTTTGGATGCATTTGGCCATCATTTTCACATCGTCTTCCTTTGTGCACGATGAGGCGCAATAATTGCACGCCGAAGCACAGGCAAGACACGCGTCGATACACGATTTGTTTTCCTTAAACGTTGTCATAATTCATTGATTTTTATTGTTATTAATTGAATCGTATATTTATAACGTCTCAGCATTTGGCATTGTTAGTTAGGTAAGTGTAAAATAACTTAAATCCCGGGTGCTTCGAGTTCCAACTCGAAGTAAAAAACAACCCGCAGGGCGCTTCTAAACCGCCTTGCGGGTGAAGTTTTATCCTACGGATGATACAATGTCGGAACCAGTTCTTTCATTTCCATGAAACAATTCGCCCATTGCTTAACCGACAGCCTAGTAATTGAGATATCCAATTCAATGGAATATTTTTCAACCAATAGCCGAATTTGCTTTTTTCTGAAAAGTTTTTTTAAGGCGGTCTGGATTTTCAATTCGGGTTGCTTCAGCATAAGAAAAAGAAAACGAAGATATGCATAAGAAAATTCTTCCGGAACGATATGTTGTTCTCGCTTTTTAATGTGCAGTAAGGCTGAGTTTACGGTTGGTGGCGGATTAAAACTTTCCGGAGTTAACTGCTTTACAAGCGAGATGTCGTAAAATGTTTTGTAAAAGATGGAGTAGGGGTTGTAGCTGCTTTCTAATACAATTTTTAGAGCGGGTTCCAGTTGTGTGATAATGCATCCGCCTTGAAAATTATGCAGATTACTGTACATCAGTTTTTTAAAAATGTACGATGTTAGCGAATAAGGAATATTTGACACCACTTTAAAAGTTGTGTCAGGAAACGTATATTTCAGAATATCTTTGTAAATAACTTTTATGCTTGATTGCGATTGGAACTTTTTTCGAAGGTAGTTCGTTAATACTTCGTCTTTCTCTATAACAATCAAATTTTGTGACTTTTTCAAAAGTTGTTCCGCAATAGCTCCTTTCCCACCACCTAAATCTAAAACCAAGTCGCCATGTCGTATTTCCGCCAGCTCTATCGTGTATTCTATAAGGGCGGCATCTATAGTGAAATGCTGCCCTGTAAATCTTACGGGAAGTTTATTATGTTTCATAAAATTCAGATAATTTGTTGTTTAATTGACTTAATTAAAAATCAACAGAACAGCTTATCTGAAAAATGGCACACTTTTTTATTCATCGCAAATTGTTTCGCGACGATACTTTTTCCGGATGTGTATAGGAAAGAGAATGCTATTCCTTAGAAAAAAGGAATAGAGGGAGTGTTAAGATAAGCAGTCCTGTCAGGCTGATCTTAATCTGAAATTAATTACGAACATGCTAAAACATCCCATCTTGAGGAATTTTTGATTTGAATTAGAAATGCAAAGGTAGTGGTTTTGGTTTGATTAAACAACACTCCTCGGGTGCTTCGAGTTCCAACTCGAAGCAAAAAACAATCCGCAGGGCGGCTCCAGGCCGCCTTGCGGGTGTAACAGATTGACATTTAAACTGCGATTAAAAATCACAGCACCCGGAGGGAACGTGAACTATTTTTACATCCGACATCCGACATCCGTCTTCCGACAATTTAATTATTCTCCGGCCGCAGTTTTCTCACCGTTGCGCCCGTTTGCCACATTTCGCTTTCGCGAAGGGCTTTGAGTTCCGCTTCCAGTTTAACGCGGTAATCCGCTTGCGAGTTGCTGTCGATGGAGCGTTGCGCTTCGTTTCCGCTTGCCACTTCTTTGTAGAGCTTTTCGAAAACGGGTTTGGTGGCATCGTGAAACGGCGTCATCCAATCCAGCGCGCCGCGCTGAGCCGTGGTGGAGCAGTTGGCATACATCCAGTCCATTCCTTTTTCGGCGAAAAGCGGCATGAGCGATTGCGTGAGTTCTTCCACCGTTTCGTTGAACGCTTCCGAAGGAGTATGACCATTCTCGCGAAGCACTTCGTACTGCGCCAGCAAAAGGCCTTGAATGGCGCCCATCAGCGTGCCGCGCTCGCCGGTAAGGTCGGAATACACTTCGCGTTTGAAATCGGTTTCGAACAGATAGCCGGAACCCACGCCAATACCCAGCGACACTACCCGCTCGAACGCGCGCCCGGTAGCGTCCTGAAAAATAGCGTACGACGAGTTTAGGCCGCGCCCTTCCAAAAACATGGTTCTCAACGAAGTTCCCGAACCTTTGGGAGCTACCAGAATCACATCCACATCGGCGGGCGGAATAATGCCCGTGCGTTCTTTGTAAGTAATGCCGAAACCGTGCGAAAAATACAACGCTTTGCCTGCCGTGAGGTGTTTTTTTACGGTATCCCACAATTGTATTTGCGCCGCATCCGACAATAAATACTGAATAATTGTTCCGCGTTCGCAGGCTTCTTCTATTTCGAAAAGCGTTTCGCCGGGAACCCAGCCGTCGGAAACGGCTTTGTCCCACGATTTGCTGTCTTTACGCTGTCCGATTATCACGTTAAAACCGTTATCGCGCAGGTTGAGCGATTGTCCCGGCCCTTGCACGCCGTAACCAATTACGGCTATTGTTTCATCTTTTAGTGTTTCCTGGGCTTTGCTCAACGGAAACTCGTCGCGGGTAACTACGTTTTCTTCCACCCCGCCAAAATTCATTTTTGCCATTATTTTTAAATTTATAGAGCCAAGATTCAAGACTTTTAGACTTTTTTCGTTGAAATATTGGCTGTCGTTTTATTATTCTAATTCCTGATTTCTAACTTCTGATTTCTGATTTCAGATTTTCTCTTTTTGAGAGCATATCGCTCAGCCTCTCCACCTTGGATTTGGTGATGGCGATTCTTCCCGAGCGGATAAATTGCAGTACGCCGATTTTTTCGGCCAACTCATCGAACAGGCCCTGCGTTTCCTTGTAATGCCCGGCCTTTAAGAAAACCACACAATCGGCGGTAATTTCAAGCACGCGGATGTTGTATTTCCGGATAAGGTATTCCACCGAGCTGTGTTCCAGTACTTTTTCGGTTGATAGCTTGTAGAGGGCCAACTCCTGGTGAATCAATTCGTCGTCCACATTATAATACGCTTTGAGAATATCCACGCGTTTATCGATTTGACGCACCAGTTTTTTCATCACTTCTTCGTCGTGCGAATACGTGGTGATGGTGAATTTGTGAATGCCTCTGATAGCCGACGGCGAAACCGACAACGTTTCAATATTCAGTTGCCTGCGCGTGAAAATAGTTGTGATCTGATTGAGCACGCCCACCGTATTTTCCGAGAAAATGGTGATGGTGTATAATGTTTTTTCTTCGTTCATTTTTTTGTTGTTTGTGGTTGTCGTTGTAGAGACGCACGGCCGTGCGTCTCTACATGCCGTTCGTCTCTACGTCAAATGTCAAATTGTATTTCCGTTTCCCAGCAAAATATCGGTAACGCATCCTCCCGAAGGGATCATCGGATACACCATTCCTTTGGTTTCCACTTCCACTTCCAGCAGGTACGTGCCGTCGTGATTCAGCATTTCTGCAATGGCGGCATCGAGGTTTTTGCGGTCGGTAACTTTTTGTCCTTTAATTCCGTACGCGTCGGCAATTTTAATGAAATCGGGGTTTTTGAGGTGTGTTTCGGAATAGCGTTCATCGAAAAACAATTCCTGCCACTGGCGAACCATCCCCAGAAAATTATTGTTCAGCAGGATAATTTTCACATCTATACCGTATTCCATAATGGTTCCCAATTCCTGAATGGTCATTTGGAAACCGCCGTCGCCCACGAAAATGCAGACCGTGCGGTCGGGTGCGCCGTATTTCGCGCCAATGCCCGCCGGAAGCCCGAACCCCATTGTTCCCAATCCGCCCGATGTTACCATGCTGCGCGATTGTGTGTATTTGAAATAACGCGTGGCCATCATCTGATGCTGCCCCACATCGGTTACGCAAATGGCTTTGTTGCCGGTGGCTTCGGTAACTTTGTTCACCACTTCGCCCATTTTTATTTCGCCGCCGTTTTTGGGGAAAAGCTCGTTGTTGATGATGCAGTCAAATTCCGTTTGTTCGTAGGGTTTGAACTCATCGCTCCACGCGGCGTGCGATTTCTTTTCGAGCAGTTCGGTAACCAACGGAAGTGTTTTTTTTGCATCGCCCAGCACTTTCACGGTGGTTTTCACGTTTTTGTCCATTTCGGCTTGATCGATATCGAAATGAAGCACTTTCGCCTGTTTGGCATACGTTTTCAGGTCGCCGGTAACGCGGTCGTCAAAACGCATGCCGATAGCTATCAGCACATCGCACTCGTTGGTTTTCATGTTGGGCGAAACGTTGCCGTGCATTCCCAGCATTCCGTGATTGAGCGGATGCTCCGATGGAACGGCCGACAGTCCTAAAATGGTGGATCCGAACGGAATATCGCCTTTCTCCAGGAACTCTATCAATTCTTTTTCGGCGTTTCCCAGAATTACGCCTTGCCCAACGAGGGCGAACGGCTTTTTGGCATCGTTGATGATGGCTGCCGCCATTTCTATTTTATCGGTTTCTATTTCGGGATGAGGGAAATAGCTGCGCAGGAAATCGACCTTTTTGTACGCGTATTCGCATTTGTTTACTTGCGCGTCTTTGGTGATATCGAGCACTACGGGGCCGGGACGTCCGCTTTGCGCGATATAAAACGCGCGCGAAACCGCCCAGGGAATATCTTCTACTTTACGCACCTGATACGCCCATTTGGTAATGGGTTGCGTTACGCCAATGACATCGGCTTCCTGAAAAGCGTCGGAGCCCAGAAGGCCCGATATGACCTGGCCGGAAATCACTACCAGCGGCGTGCTGTCCATCATTGCGTCGGTAATTCCGGTTACGGCGTTTGTGGCGCCGGGGCCCGACGTAACCAACGCCACGCCCACTTTTTTCGATACGCGGGCATAACCTTGAGCGGCGTGAACCGCGCCTTGTTCGTGACGGACAAGTATGTGCCTTATTTCCTCTTTGTGGTCGTACAACGCGTCGAAAACGGGCATAATGGCGCCCCCCGGATAACCGAACATGGTATCCACGCCTTCGGAAAGCAGCGCCCTTATCAACGCTTCACTTCCGGAAATTACTCCGGCTCCCTTCACTTCCTCCGAAGGGGGAAAGCTTGCAGGCTGTGAATTATTGTTTTTAGAATTGCTATTCATCATATTTTTGTTTTAATCAACTATTTGTAATCAGTTCCCAAACCAATCTCCCCGTTCGGGGGGATGCAAGGGTGACTTATATTTTTCGCACCGCTCCCAAATCGGCAGAGGTTACGAATCTCGCGTACACTTGCAACGCTTTCGATACTTTTCTGTCGCGATTGGGCGTAAACGCATCTTTTCCTCGCGACTCTTCCTCTTTTCTGCGTTCCGATAACTCGTCATCCGAAAGTTTTACGTTGATGCTCCGGTTGGGAATATCTATTTCGATAATATCGCCGTCTTTTACCAGCCCTATACTGCCTCCGGCAGCCGCTTCGGGCGATATGTGCCCGATGGACAAGCCCGATGTGCCGCCCGAAAACCGTCCGTCGGTAATCAAGGCACAGGCTTTTCCCAGCTGCCTCGCTTTGATGTAGGAGGTGGGATAAAGCATTTCCTGCATTCCCGGCCCGCCTTTCGGCCCTTCGTACACGATAACGACTACTTCGCCCGCCTGCACGTTGCCTTCCAGAATATCGTTCACAGCATCGTCCTGAGAATGAAAAACCCGCGCTTTGCCGCTGAATTTCCAGATGCTTTCGTCCACTCCGGCAGTTTTCACCACGCAGCCGTTTTGGGCGATGTTTCCTTTCAGTATGGCCAATCCGCCGTCTTTGGTATAGGCGTTTTCGATGTTTCGGATGCAGCCCTCCACACGGTCTGTATCGAGTGTTTTAAACAACGCGTTTTGCGAACCCATCACCAGATTGAACCGGTTTCCGGGCGCCGATGAATAAATTTCCTGCGCTTCGGAATTTATTTCTTTGTTTGTTATGTCGTATTTATCGATGGCTTGTTGCAGTGTCAATCCATCGGCGCGATGAACCGATGTATCTATCAATCCGCCTTTGGATAGTTCGCCCACGATTCCGATAATTCCGCCCGCGCGGTTCACATCCTGAATGTGGTATTTTTTGGTGTTGGGAGCCACTTTACACACGCAGGGCACTCGGCGCGAAAGCGCGTCGATGTCGTCCATCGTGAAATCCACCCCGCCTTCGTTGGCAATTGCCAGTAAATGCAAAATGGTGTTTGTGGAGCCGCCCATGGCGATATCGAGTGCCATGGCGTTGAGAAATGCCGCGCGGGTGGCGATATTTCTCGGCAAAACGGTTTCATCTCCGTCGAAATAATACCGATGCGCGTTTTCCACAATTTGTTTGGCCGCCCTGCGAAACAGGTTCAGCCTGTTGGCGTGCGTGGCCACGATGGTTCCGTTGCCGGGCAATGCCAGCCCGATGGCTTCGTTGAGGCAGTTCATGGAGTTGGCGGTAAACATTCCCGAGCAGGAGCCGCACGTGGGGCACGCCAGTTTTTCGAGTTGGGAGATGCGCTCATCGGAAACCGATTCGTCGGCCGATTCAATCATCGCGTCCACCAAATCTACCTGCTCATCGCCTATTTTTCCGGCTTCCATGGGCCCGCCCGACACGAAAATTGCCGGAATATTCAGCCGCATTGCCGCCATCAGCATTCCCGGCGTTATTTTGTCGCAATTGCTGATGCACACCATCGCGTCCACTTTGTGGGCGTTAATCATGTATTCGATGGAATCGGCAATCAGGTCGCGCGACGGCAGCGAGTAGAGCATTCCGTCGTGTCCCATCGCGATGCCGTCGTCCACGGCAATGGTGTTGAACTCGGCGGCAAAACAGCCCAACCTTTCGATTTCTGCTTTAACCATTTGCCCGATATTGTGCAAATGCGCGTGCCCCGGCACAAATTGGGTAAACGAATTTACCACCGCGATAATGGGTTTTCCCATTTGTTCGTCCGTCATTCCGTTGGCGCGCCAAAGGGCGCGGGCGCCGGCCATGAGGCGGCCTTGTGTGGAAGTGGCGCTTCTGAGGTGTTTATTGTTGTTCATAATTTCTTTTTTATTGATAGGCTTTGCGGATATGCGCGTTGCGCGATAGATTTCGATTTCATCGAAATGATAGACTCGCTTCGCCCGTGATAAAGTGTGGCGTTGAGTTTATTTATCGCACGTAAGCGCCTATCAGCCGCAGGCATTATCGCGAAGCGTTTATCACGTAGTTCATAATCCAATCTCCTGCATCGGAAGTGGAATACGCTTTTCCGCCTTCCGCGATATCTTCGGTAACGATTCCGGCTTCGAGCGACGCGTTTACGGCATCACGAATAAGCGTGCCTTCTTTCATCAAATTAAAACCGTACTCAAACATCAGTGCAGCGGATAAAATCATCGCTACCGGGTTGGCGATATTTTTACCGGCGGCTTGCGGGTACGAACCGTGAATGGGTTCGAACAACGATGTGTGGATTCCCATCGATGCCGAAGGCAACATTCCGAGCGAGCCGGTAATTACGGAGGCTTCGTCGGTGAGGATGTCGCCGAAAAGGTTTTCGGTTACCAGCACGTCGAAACTTTTTGGCCACTGGATGATGCGCATGGCAGCGTTGTCCACGAACAGGTAATCGGTTTCAATATCGGGGTATTGGGGAGCCATTTCCTGCGCAATTTGCCGCCATAGGCGCGATGTGGCAATCACGTTTGCTTTATCCACCACCGTGAGTTTTTTGCGGCGTTGCCCGGCAAATTTGTATGCCAGGTGCAGGATGCGTTCTATTTCTTCGCGGGTGTAAACGCACGTGTCGTAGGCCGTGTTCCCGTCTTCGCTGCGCCCTTGCGGACGGCCGAAATACATTCCGCCGGTGAGCTCGCGGATGCAGACGAAATCGGCTCCCTCCACCAAATCGGCACGAAGCGGCGATTTGTGGATAAGCGATGGAAATGTCATCACGGGGCGGATGTTTCCGTACAATCCCAGTTGTTGGCGCATACGCAGCAACCCTTGTTCGGGACGCACTTTGGCGTTGGGGTCGTTGTCGAACTTCGGATGCCCGATGGCGCCGAACAGTACCGCGTCGGCTTGCATGCACAACTCGTGCGTTTCGGCCGGATAGGGGTCGCCCACCGCGTCGATAGCTGCTGCGCCCACGATTCCTTCTTTGAAAGTAACGCTGTGCCCGAATTTTTCGCATACGGCGCGTGTTACTTTCAGGGCTTGCTCCATGATTTCGGGGCCGATGCCGTCGCCGGGTAAAATAGCGACAAGCCCCCCTTTAATCCCCCCAGTAGGGGGGAAAGTGGCAGGCTCTGTTTGATTATCTTTAGAAATGCTATTCATTAATTTTTTTGTTTTATTTTTTCTCCTTGTTTCTTCTCAATTCCGGAACCGGTTTTCCCCTTTTTGGGGGATGAAGGGGGCTACGGTAAATTCAAATTCGGTATCACCGGAATGTTCCCGCTTTCAATCATATTGAGCATTTTCATTGTTGCTTTGATGGCAGCAACGGTTTGGTCAACGTCCAACGCGCGGGTTTTGAAGGTTTTTCCATCGAATTTCCACGTGATGATGGATTGCACGTAGGCGTTGGTTTTTCCGCCGGGCGGGATTACCACCACGTAATCGAGCAATTCGGGCGTGGGTTTATTCAATCGGCGGTATATTTTGTACATCGCTTTGGAAAATGCGTGGTATTGCCCTTCTCCGGCCGCCGATTCCTGATACACTTCGCCTTTTATGGAAAGTTTTACGGTGGCCGTAGGCCGCAATCCATCGGTAAGTGTGAGCGAATAATTGAGCATTTGGATGTCCTGGTTTTCGGTGCCGTTTTTCAGCACGTCGGATACGATGTAGGGCAGTTCATCGAGATTTACAATCTCTTTTTTATCGCCCAGTTCGATGATGCGCGCCGTTACTTTCCGGGTGGCTTCGTCATCGAGTTCTATGCCCAGCGCTTCCAGGTTTTTGATAATGTTGGAGCGTCCGGCGTTTTTGCTCAGCGCGTACTCGCGGTAACGTCCGAATCGTTCGGGCATTAAATCGCTGAAGTACAGGTTTTTCTTTTTGTCGCCGTCGGCGTGAACTCCGGCTACCTGCGTAAAAACGTTGTCGCCGATAATGGGTTTGTTGTTGGGTATGCGTACGCCGGAATAGCTTTCCACTACTTTACTTACGCCGAAGAGCCTGGATTCATCGATATTGGTTTCTATTTTCATGTGGTCGTGAAAAAGGGCGATGATGCTCGTGAGCGGCGCGTTTCCGGCACGTTCTCCCAATCCGTTTACGGTAACGTGAACGCCTTTTACGCCGGCTTTTACGGCTTCGAAAACGTTGGCCACGGCCAAATCGTAATCGTTGTGCGCGTGAAAATCAAAATGCAGCCGGGGGTAACGGTTTATCATTTCCGTGCAGAATTGCTCGGTTTGACTCGGGTTAAGCACGCCCAGCGTGTCGGGAAGCATGAAACGCTTTATCGGTTCGTCTTTCAATCCTTCCATCATTTGGAACACGTATTCTTTGGAGTCGCGCATGCCGTTGGACCAGTCTTCGAGATACACATTCACGTTGATGCCCATTTCCTGAGCCCGCGCAATGGTGTGTTTGATGTCTTTCAGATGCTCCTCCACCGTTTTGCGAAGCTGATAGGTGCAGTGCTTGAGCGAGCCTTTGCAAAGGAGGTTTATCACGCGGCATCCGGCGTTGCTGATCCATTGCAGCGATGCGTCCCCGTCCACGAAACCCAGCACTTCCAACTTGTCGATGTGCCCGTGATCCCGCGCCCATTTCGCTACTTTCTGTACCGATTTGAACTCGCCTTCCGAAACGCGTGCCGAAGCAATTTCGACCCGGTCTACCTTGAGTTCTTCAATGAGCAGACGCGCCACGCTGACTTTTTCCTGCGCGGCAAACGATACGCCCGAAGTTTGTTCTCCGTCGCGTAGGGTGGTGTCCATTATTTCGATTTTCCGCTTTTCCATATGCTGATTACCTAAAACGTTGTTTTTTTCAATATACGAAGGGACGATTTTTCTCGTATTCATCTATTTTATCTTTATTCGACAGAAGAAAATCTATGTCGTCGAGCCCTTGGAGCAAGCACTCCTTTTTGTAGGGGTTAATCTCGAACGATTCCGATTCTCCGGTTTCGTTGTTGCTGATGGTTTGCGTTTCGAGATTGACCGTAACCGTTGCCTCCGGATTTTGCCTGACGGCAGCGAAGAGCTCGCTCAGAAACTTTTCGCTGACCACCACAGGCAGTATGCCGTTGTTGAGCGCGTTGTTGCGGAAAATGTCGGCGAAGAAGCTCGATACCACTACCTTGAATCCGTATCCGCCAATAGCCCAGGCAGCGTGTTCGCGGCTGCTTCCGCTGCCGAAATTTTTTCCGGCTACCAACACTTGCCCGCTGTAGGTGGGGTTATTGAGCACGAAATCCGTTTTCGGGCTGCCGTCTTTGTTGTATCGCCAGTCGGCGAAAAGATTGTCGCCGAATCCTTCGCGCGTGGTGGCTTTGAGGAAACGTGCGGGGATTATCTGGTCGGTGTCCACGTTCTCGATGGGAAGTGGCACGTATGTACCAACTATTGTTGAAAATTTATCCATTATAAGCCCCCTCTAACTCCCCCGCAAGGGGGAGAACCGTGAGGGGAACGGTTGTTTTATTAGTGATTATTTTAAAATTTGTGGCCTGCCATTTTCCCCCTATATTGGGGGGATTAAGGGGGGCTTATTTTCCCATTTACCGCCGCTGCTGCCGCAACCAGCGGGCTTGCCAGAATGGTGCGCGCCCCGGGGCCTTGCCGGCCTTCGAAGTTGCGGTTGGAGGTGGAAACGGCGTATTTCCCCGCCGGGATTTTATCGTCGTTCATTGCCAGACAGGCGGAGCATCCGGGTTGGCGCAATTCAAATCCGGCTTCTTCCAGCACTTTGTCCAGGCCTTCGTTTTCGATTTGTTTGCGAACTTGCCAGCTTCCGGGAACGAGCCACGCCGTTACGTTGTCGGCTTTTTTCTTTCCTTTCACGTAGTTGGTGAAAACGCGGAAATCTTCGATGCGGCCGTTGGTACAACTGCCCAGAAAAACATAATCGATGGATTCGCCTTCGAGTTTTTGCCCGGGAATGAAACCCATGTATTTCAACGATTTTTCGAACGAAATTTTGCCGGCATCGTCAATATCGTCCAGTGTGGGAATGGCCCCGTCGATGGGCATTCCCATTCCGGGATTGGTGCCGTAGGTTATCATGGGTTTTATGTTGGATGCGTCGAACGTGATTTCTTTGTCGAAAACCGCATCTTCATCAGACTTCAAGGTTTTCCAGTAAGCCAGCGCTTCGTCCCATTTTTGGCCTTTGGGTGCAAATTCGCGTCCTTTGATGTAATTGAACGTTGTTTCGTCGGGAGCGATAAGCCCGCCACGGGCGCCCATTTCTATGCTCAGGTTGCAAAGTGTCATCCGCTCTTCCATTGTGAGGTTGCGAACGGCTTCGCCGGCGTATTCCACAAAATAGCCCGTTGCGCCGCCCGTGGTAAGTTGCCAAATCATGTAGAGGGCCATGTCTTTGGCGCTCACGCCCTCGGCGAGTTTTCCTTCGAAATTGATGCGCATTGTTTTGGGGCGGGTTTGCAAAATACATTGCGATGCCAACACCATTTCCACTTCACTGGTTCCAATGCCGAAAGCAATGGCTCCGAACGCTCCGTGTGTGGAAGTGTGGCTGTCGCCGCAAACAATGGTCATTCCCGGCTGTGTGAATCCGTTTTCGGGACCGATAACGTGAACAATTCCGTTTTTGGAATTTTTCAGGCCGTAATAAGTGAGTCCGAACTCGCGGGCGTTTTTCGCCAGAGTATCTACCTGAAAACGGGAAACTTCGTCCTCGATGGGTTTTTCCTGTCCCATGGTGGGAATATTGTGGTCGGCGGTGAGCAACGTTTGTTCGGGACGGAAAACTTTCAGCCCTCTTGCCCGCAGGCCGGAAAAAGCCTGTGGGCTTGTTACTTCGTGGCACAAATGTTTATCGATGTAGAGTTGCGTTGGGCCGTCTTTTACGGTAGTAACAACGTGGGCGTCCCAGATTTTGTCGAATAAGCAGTCTCCTTTCCCTAAATCCCCTGAAGGGGACTTGGCAGGCTGCGGATTATTTGCTTGTGATGTGTTCATTATTGTTTTATTGTCGTTTATTTTTCAATTGTATTGCTAATTGGAATTAGCATCACCCGATGGGGCTTCCACAAACTTATTCACTGCATCAATAAACGCTTCAACCGATGCCGAAACAATATCGGTGTTGGCCGAGAAGCCGTAATACAGCATTCCGTTGTGTTCTACCTGCATGTGAACTTTACCCACATCGTCGCTTCCGCGATTGATGGCTTGAATGAGAAATTCCTGGATGATGGTTTCGCGGCTGATGATTTTTTTTACCGCTTTTATGGCCGCGTCCACCGGGCCGTTTCCGGTTGCCGATGCTTCGAAATGTTCGCCGGCAATATTCAACCCGATGCTTGCCACGTTTCGCAATCCTACACCGCAAGTAACCTGCAGGTAATCTATTTTTATGCGGCTCATTTTGGATTCTTTGCCCACAAGAGTCAAAATATCATCGTCTTTGATGTCTTTTTTCTTGTCGGCGAGCGCGAGGAATTTTTGATAAACATCGTCCAGTTCTCCGTTATCGAGGTTGACACCCAGCAAAGCCAACCGGTTTTTCAGCGCGGCCCGGCCGCTTCGCGCGGTGAGAACAATGGCGTTTTCATCGATTCCCACATCTTTTGGGTTGATGATTTCATACGTATCCACGTTTTTGAGCACGCCGTCCTGATGGATTCCCGATGAGTGGGCAAAAGCGTTCCGGCCTACAATAGCCTTGTTTGGCTGCACCGGCATATTCATCAATGCCGACACCAAACGGCTTGTGGAGTATATTTTTGTGGTGTTGATGTTGGTGTCGTATCCGAGTTCTTTGTGGCTTTTGAGCGCCATAACCACTTCTTCGAGCGATGTGTTTCCGGCGCGTTCGCCAATTCCGTTTATGGTAACTTCCACCTGGCGCGCCCCGTTTAGAACGCCCGAAAGCGTGTTGGCGGTGGCCATTCCCAAATCCTGATGGCAATGGGTGGAAAGGATGGCATTTTTCATATCCACATTGTCCGTGAGGAATTTTATTTTTGCGCCGTACTGATGCGGAAAGCAATAACCCGTTGTGTCGGGGATGTTTACCACGGTGGCGCCGGCATTCACAACGGCCTGCACCACGCGGGCAAGGTATTCGTTATCGGTGCGGCCGGCGTCTTCGGCATAAAATTCCACATCGTCCACAAACCGGCGGGCGTGTTTCACGGCTTTTACGGCGCGTTCGATGATTTCTTCGCGGTTTGAGTTGAATTTGTGTTTTATGTGCGAATCCGATGTGCCAATGCCGGTGTGTATGCGTTTGCGTTTGGCAAATTTCAGCGATTCGGCCGCCACTTCGATGTCTTTTTCCACCGCTCGCGTGAGCGCACAAATGGTTGGCCAGGTAACGGCTTTTGAAATTTCAACTACCGAATTGAAATCGCCGGGGCTCGATATGGGAAATCCCGCTTCGATAATATCAACGCCCAGTTCTTCCAATGCTTTGGCCACCTGAATTTTTTCGATTGTGTTTAACTGACATCCGGGCACTTGCTCTCCGTCGCGCAATGTGGTGTCGAAAACATAAACTCTTTCCATAACCTAAATTCTTCGTTTTTACAAGAAAAAAACCTTCCCCACGCGGTGAGAAAGGTTATCTTTATTTTTATCGTTCTTTATTTCAATATTGATATGCCGGTCTCACCCTCCGAATTTTTCCAGAAGTAGAATAGAAATGACTAGAATATCAATATTGTGGGAGTTCATTGTAAAATGAAATTATTTTTACTGTAATTGTTTGCAAAGAAAAAGCAAATTATTGAAATAGCAAAATATTTTTCGTTTTTTGTTGAAAAAAATTGCAATTTGTAATGAAAAATCGATAAATTTCTGTGAATTTGGTTTTTAATTAATCGCTGTTTCTGGTTGGTCAATTAAGCGCCTACAACCGTACCACCTTATCCACTACTCCCTCAAAATCGCGCAAATGCGTTGCCATCAAAATGGCCATATCGGGAAAATGCTGCCGGATATTCCGGAAAATAGCCATCGCGTTTTCGGTGCTGATACCGGCAGAAGGCTCATCCACTACCAGCAGTTGCGGACTTTTAAGCAGCGCTTGCGCCATCAATAATTTTTTTCGTTGTCCGCCGCTCAGGGTCTCGCCGTTTTCACCAATCCACGTGTCTAAGCCGTCGGGAAGCGATGCGCGCCAACCCGATAAATCGACCATTTCCAGCATCCGTTCAATTTCCTCATCGCTGTATCCCTGAAAATTTTCGCGCAACGTTCCGGTAAGCAGGTATGCTTTTTGGGTTACGTACACGCATTCGGGAACGGGCAGGCGCGAAATTTCCGCATCGTTGTTCCACGTCAACGTGCCGCTGTGCCGATATTCGGGATAAAAAAGGCTGTTCAGAAACGTGGTTTTTCCTTTCCCTGTTTCTCCGTACAGCGCAATCCATTCGCCTTTGTTGATATCGAGCGAAGCTTGGGCGGTGCGGAACGTGATTTCCGGAATAGTTGAACTTACGCCGCGAATGCTCAGGTTTTCCAGCCGGGAATCGGCCCGAACTGTTTCGGCAGGTTGCCCGCCTTCTTTAAAAACAGCGTCAATGTCGTTGATTTGCTGCGCCACCGAGTTTTTTTCCGATTTCCCCGAAAAAAGTATTTCCGCCAACTCCGCCTGCGCCATAATCCCGAAGAAAATCCCGATGGCCGTTTGCGCATTGATGCCGTAGGCGTGCGCGTGCCAAAGCAGAAACAAAGCCACAAGGCTAAACCCGAATCCACCCGTCAATTGAAGATTGAACGAGTTGATTTGAAGTCTGTTTTCCGTTTTTTCGAGCCGCATTAGTTTCCGGTTGTATTGTTTGATGGCTTTTTCTTCCAGGTTGTATTTCGATATTTCTATTCGTCCGCGAAAACTTTCAATCAGCGCCTGATTGTTCTCTTCGCGGTACAATTTTAATTGCTCGTAGAGCTTTCGGTTTTGCCTGAAAAAGAATTGGGGAACAAGAAACAAAAGCACGGCGGCCGAAATAATAAATTCCACCGCAATTACCCGCGAAAAAACGCCCACGAATACAGCGTAAACGGCAGCGGACAACAGCAGCGCGGTAAACGGCAGCAGCCATAGCAGTATGTGATTGAGTATTTGTTCAACGCCGTGCGTGCTGTTTTCGAGCAACGCTGAGTTGTTGTTGACCTGTTTTTTGAAATAAGGAAGATTGGCTACCGACCGAAAAATCCGTAATTGCAAACTTTGCTGCGCGTCGAGCGTGGTTTTGTGGTTCTCCAGTCGCTCGAAATAGCGGGTAGCGGTGCGGGTTATCGCGATTAAACGGATGATGGCCGACGGAACCAGGTAAGAAAAAACGGTGTTGGCCGTAGCAAACACAACGCTGCTGATGGCCAGAAACCACCCCGAAATGGCCGGAAGGCCGATAAACGCCACTGTCCAGAAAAACAACAACGAAAAGCCGCCCAGCCATTTCCGCCGGAAAGGTTGCAATATGTATTCTCGTATGAATTTATTCATTTACAGTGTACATTCTACATTATAAATTATGCATTATGAATTAATTATCCCCCACCTGCTCCCCCCAATTCAGGTTCACGATTCTATCCGCCACGGCATCAAACATTTTTTCGTGCGAAGCCACAATCACCAGCCGGTTTTGCGCCAGTTTCACAATTTCCGGAAGAATTATCCCGATGGTGCCTTCGTCCAGATTGGCCGTAGGTTCATCCAGAATGGCAACGGGCTTGGGGTGCAGCATCAGCCGCGCCAGCGTAACCAATTGCCGTTCGCCGCCCGACAGCTGTTTCCCGTTGTGGCTCAGTTCGGTTTGCCATCCGGCATCTTTTTTGGCCAGAATTTTGTTAAGAAAATTGGGATAATCGGCGTGTCCGGCCGTTTCTTTTTCCAGAAAAACGTTGTAACGCAGCGTTCCGTCGAAAATAAACGGAAATTGGTTCATATACGATGAGTTTTCCCTCAGCCATTGGCGCGACCACGGATTCTCTTTTCCGTTTATCGAAACCGTTCCGGCCTGTGGCGACAAACTTCCCGCGCATATTTTCAGCAACGTGGATTTTCCCGATCCCGAAATTCCCTGCACCAGCACCAGTC
>JAUNRY010000247.1 GCA_030539475.1 Bacteroidia bacterium
ACAATGAAAATTTTACAGCTTGGCAAATTCTTTCCCATTGAGGGGGGAGTAGAAAAAGTTATGCTCGACTTAACAACCGGCATATCAAATCGGGAGATATATTGCGACATGATGAGTTCAGCTTCAACTCCGGAACTCGAAAAACCGATTGAGTTAGGTAAATTTGGAAGAATTTTACCTTGTGAAACATTGATAAAACTAAATTCAACCATGTTAAGCCCCTGCATGGTGGCACGTTTGAGGAAAATTTGCCATGAATACGATATCATCCACGTTCATCACCCCGACCCCATGGCGGCCGTTGCGCTGTATTTCTCCGGTTATAAAGGCAAAGTTATTCTGCATTGGCACAGCGATATACTGAAACAAAAGGTATCGTTGCAATTCTATAAGCCGCTGCAGAAATGGCTCATTAAACGAGCCGACCTTATTGTCGGAACCACCCCGGTTTACATTGAAGAATCTCCCTATCTGAAAAAATTTCAATACAAAACAACTTATTTGCCCATAGGCATCGACCCAACAATCCCCAACGCGCGCGAGGCAGAAGAAATAAGGGCGCAATATCCAGGTAAAAAAATTGTGTTTTCTTTAGGCCGGCTTATTGAGTACAAAGGTTTTAAATATCTTATAGATGCAGCCTCCCTGCTTAGCGACGACTACGTTGTGCTTATAGGCGGCAAAGGGCCGCTGGAAGAAGAGTTGCGCCTGCAGATTACAGAAAAAGGCTTATCGGATAAGGTGAAATTACTCGGGCGAATTTCCGAGGAGGTAAAAAATGCCTGTTTCGGCGCGTGCGATGTTTTCTGCATGAGCTCAATTATGAAAACCGAAGCGTTCGGCATAGTACAGTTGGAAGCCATGTCGTGCGGAAAACCGGTGGTAGCCACCAATATAGCCGGTTCCGGCGTGTCGTGGGTAAATGAGCACGGCTTTTCCGGACTGAATGCAGAACCCGAAAATGCGGCCGAACTTGCCGGAGCAATTGCTGAGATTTGCAACAACCAAGCCGCATATGAAACTTATTGTAACAACGCTAAAATCCGCTACGACGATTTTTTCACCATGGATGAAATGATAAATCGTTGTACCTTTATTTATAATAATTTATTGCATGCAAGAGAAGTTCGGAGCATTATCCCTGCGGGCGCGCAAACTCAAACGGTTGGTTGATGTAGTTTTGGCTTTGTTGGGTTTGCTGATTTTTTCACCGCTATTTTTAATAATTTATCTTGTTGTAAAAATGCAGGATAGAGGAAACGCGATATTTAAACAAGAAAGAGTTGGTTATAAGGGGGTTCCGTTTATGTTGTATAAATTCAGGTCGATGCGGACAGATGCTGAAAAAGACGGCAAACCCCTGTTGTTTTCAAACAACGACCCGCGTTTGACCCCCATTGGCGGCTTCCTGCGCAAATACCATGTTGACGAATTGCCTCAATTGTGGAACGTGCTGAAAGGTGATATGTCTTTTGTAGGATATCGGCCGGAGCGTCAGTTTTTCATTGATCAAATCATGACAATCAACCCCGATTATGAATTGTTGTACCAAATACGGCCGGGCTTGTTTTCAGAAGCAACCTTATACAACGGTTATACGGATACAATAGAAAAAATGATTCAACGCCTGAAAATGGATTTAGCGTATTTTTCCAAGCAATCTTTTTGGTTTGATATGAAAATTATATTTCTAACTGCCATTTATTTGGTAAGCGGCAAAAGAAACTAAAAAAATTCTATCTTTGTATTTTATTCATCGAAACGTAAGCCCCCGTTTTCGAAACAAAAAAAACGAACAAATGAAATTAAACCTGTTTTTACAAATTTTACTGGTTGTAATTGTTTTATCGTCCTGCCGATCGCAGAGAGACATAGTTTATTTAGAAGACATGAGCCCCGTTACGGAATATGCCATCCGATACAAGCAACAAGCAAAGATTTACGCAGATGACAGATTGCTCATTACCGTAAGCAGCAAAAATCCGGAGCTGGCTATGCCGTTTAATATAGAAGGCGGAAACATTCAGCTCTCCGAGCGAGGCGATATTATCCCGGACAACCGAGCGGGTGCTTCGCCCAACAAAGGATACCGGGTAAACCTGAACGGGAAAATAGATTTTCCCTTACTGGGAGAATTGCATGTGGAAGGGCTTACCCTGAACGAATTGTCTGAAATGATAAAAGATAAAATCATACAGGGCAATTTCATAAAAGATCCGATTGTGAGGGCCGAATTCGGCAATTTCAAAATCTTTATGCTGGGCGAAGTTGCTTCGGTAGGAGAATACATAGTTGAGGGCGACAGGATATCGTTGCTCGAAGCCATTGCCAAAGCCGGCGATCTCACCGAAAGAGCCCGGCTGGACAGGGTGGCCGTAATAAGAGAAAAAGGCACTACGGCGCAAATGATTATGCACGACTTGCGTTCGAAAGATATTTTTTCGTCGCCCTCTTTTTATTTGCAGCAAAACGACATTGTATATGTAGCCCCCCGGTATGTAAAAGCCGACAGGGAAGACAATCTCATACGATACGGAACATTGGCTTTTTCTACAATTACCTCTGTACTGACTCTTATTTTACTGTTTACCAGAAATATAAATAATTAATAAAGTTTATTAGCGTATGGCTTCTGCAAAAAAAAATGCTGATATTAATTTGTTAGACCTTTTTTATTATTTATTGTCGAAATGGGTTTGGTTCTTAATTTCGGTGATTGTTTTTTGCGGGATTTTCTGGTATCGAAGCGCGAAGTCGCCTTTAATATACAGCAGTTCGGTTTCGGTTATGATAAAGGATCCCTCGCAAACATCCATGGTAGACTTAGATCAGAGCCTGCCTTCCTACCTGCGCAACTTTAATGTTACCAATGAGTTGCTTCAATTCAAATCGAGAAAATTGTTGGAGAATGCCGTTAGAAGAACAAATGCCAATGTAAGTTATACCGTGCCCATACGCTTTCGCAGAATAGAGCTGTATAACAACGCCCCTTGCACCGTCAACTTTCTGGATAGTGTTGCTTCACCGGCCACATTCACGCTGAGGTGCAAAGACGACAAGCAAGTTTTCCTGTCTAATTTTCAGGGAAGCGACGACGGAAAAGTATATACCGCGTCGTTTCACGATATTGTGCAAACCCCTATAGGCAACATCGTCGTACAGCCCAACACAAATTTTAACCCATCGTGGTACGGAGTAGATATTCTTGTGAGCAAGCAGCACATAAACAGTTCCGTGGGCTTTTATCAAGGTAATATTTCCATCGATCCGCAAAGGCAATCTACCGTTATGGTTGTATCCGCACGCGATTACTCATCCAGAAGAGCTTCCGACCTGCTTCATGCCCTGGTTGAAGCGTACAACGAAGAGGCCATAAACGATAAAAACCAAATATCCATAAACACGGCCGCTTTCATAGATGAACGTATTCAGATAATAGGCC
>JAUNRY010000248.1 GCA_030539475.1 Bacteroidia bacterium
ATCAACGATCCCGTTTTCGGGTTTGTAAATATCCCCGACGAGTTTATTTACGAACTCATTCAGCATCCTTATTTGCAGCGATTGAACCGAATCCGGCAACTGGGGATGGCATCGTTTGTATATCCCGGGGCGCAGCACACACGGTTTCACCACACCATCGGCGCCATGTATCTGATGGATGTGGCGTTGCGAAACCTGCGCGACAAGGGACACGAAATCACCAAAGACGAATACCGCGGAGCGTTGGTTGCCATTCTTATGCACGACATTGGCCACACGCCCTTTTCGCACGTGTTGGAACACACGCTGGCAAACAACGTGCCCCACGAAGAAATTTCGCTGATGCTGATGCAGCAGATAAACAACGAGAAAAAGGGAGCGCTAAACACGGCCATCGATATTTTTTGCGACAACTACCCCAAACGTTTTCTGCATCAGCTCGTGAGCGGACAATTGGATGTTGACAGACTGGATTATTTGCAACGCGACAGTTTTTTCACGGGCGTGAGCGAAGGCCGCATAGGCGCGGCGCGCATCATGAAAATGCTGGATGTGATTGACGATAAGCTGGTGGTGGAATCGAAAGGTATTTACTCGATAGAGAATTTTCTGATGGCGCGACGCTTTATGTATTGGCAGGTTTATTTGCACAAAACGGCGGTATCGTCGGAAAAAATGCTGATAAACACGATAAACCGGGCAAAATATTTATCGCGAAACGGCGAAAATTTATTTGCATCGCCGGCCTTGGCATTCTTTTTAAATAACGATGTTACGCTGAAAGATTTCCAAGAGAATCCCGAAGCGCTGGAACATTTCACCAATATTGACGATAACGATGTGTGGACATCCCTGAAAGCCTGGAAATCGCATCCCGATATAGTTTTATCGCGCTTAAGCGCCGGCATGGTGAACCGGAAACTGTTTAAAATCAAGATTACAAACGAACCTCATCCCGATACCAAAAAGCAGGAATTTATCGAAATGTTCATGCGCAAATACGGTATTTCGGCAGAAGAAGCCGCCTATTTCGTGTCGTCAGACTCATTGGCAACCGACATGTATAACCGGTACGACGAAAGCATCAAAATTCTCTATCGGGACGGCTCAATAAAAGATATTTCCACCGCTTCCGACATGTTCAACGTGGAGTTGCTATCGAAAAAGATGGAAAAATATTATTTCGCGTATTTGCGGGATTAAATTCAGCAAAGCAGGCAGATAATTCACCTTGCTCAAATGGCTATCGCAAAGAGTTAAGTATCAGAATGTATTACTCTTGCTCAATTTCGCCTTCGGTGTAATCTTTTCCTTCGGGAACAAAAAACCAAACTGTAATAGCGCCCAACAAACCGGCAGACAGCACAATTATTCTCAAAGGCAAAACACTAATAATCAGAAAGGAAGAAATCAACACCATTGTCCACATCAAAATAATCACCTTAATCTTATCTCTTTTCGAAATACCTTTTCTACGTTGATAATTTTTAATGCGCGAACCCAAAAACTTACTGCTTAACAGCCAATTATACAACCTGTCGGAACTTTTGGCAAACAAAGCCGCAGACAGCAAAGCAAAAGGGGTTGTGGGCAATCCGGGGATAATAATTCCCAAAATGGCTAAAGCAAGCGAAATTGTGCCCGCAACAGCAAATAAGGCTCGTTTAATTTTATTTTTTTCCAGTTCTCTTTTGGCTTCAACTACGGTTATTTCTTTGGAAACGGGCTGCGATATATTTTTTTTCAGTACATTCATCGGAATACAAAAATGGTTTTGCCTGCAAATATAGGTAAAAAATGTTATCTTTGCCCATTGTTTTAGATATAATCAATTAGGCATTATGCAACCTCCTCATTTCAACAATCAAAAAATTAAGGTTCTCTTTGTTTGTCTCGGAAACATTTGCCGCTCTCCGGCAGCCGAAGGAATTTTCAAGAAAATGGTAGCCGACGAAGGGCTCGAAAGCGAAATTTTTGTGGATTCTGCCGGAACATCGGGCTGGCACAAAGGCGAATTGCCCGACGACCGGATGCGTATGCACGGAAAACAACGCGGATATGATTTTTGTTCCCGAGCACGAAAATTCGATAAAGATGATTTTGATAATTTTGATTACATTATCGTGATGGACGACGAAAATTACAGAAACGTGAAAAAACTCGCCGAGTCAGAAGATGATGCAGCCAAAATTCATTTGATGACCGATTTTTCCAACAAATACTCACGTTCTCAGGTCCCCGACCCCTACTACGGCGGCGCATCGGGTTTTGAACTGGTTATGGATTTGCTGGAAGACGCGTGCCAAAATCTGCTGAAGGAAATTAAAGAGCGAAAGGCATAGGGCGCTGGGCATCGGACAGAAATCCGTCTTCGTTCACCCAGCATCCAATCTAAATTCTTGTTTCTAATTTCTACTAATATTCGTATCTTTGCACCCTCAAAATCAATAGACAGAATTCTTACAAAAAATATGGCAAAGGAACTGAAAGAACTCACTCCGCGTGAGAAAGATTACTCGCAATGGTACCTCGATCTGGTGATTAAGGCAGAATTGGCGGAAAACTCGGCCGTACGCGGCTGCATGGTGATAAAACCGTATGGTTACGCCATTTGGGAAAAAATGCAACGCCAATTGGACGATATGTTCAAAGAAACCGGGCACGTGAACGCCTATTTCCCGTTGTTTATCCCCAAATCGTATCTCAGCCGCGAAGCCGACCACGTGGAGGGTTTTGCCAAAGAATGTGCTGTGGTAACGCATTACCGCCTGAAAAATGCACCCGACGGAAGCGGCGTAATCGTTGACCCCGAAGCCAAACTGGAAGAAGAACTTATCATCCGCCCCACTTCCGAAACCATTATCTGGAGCACGTATAAAAACTGGATTCAATCGTATCGCGACCTTCCGTTGCTCATCAACCAATGGGCCAACGTGGTTCGCTGGGAAATGCGCACCCGGCTGTTCTTGCGCACCGCCGAATTTCTCTGGCAGGAAGGCCACACGGCACACGCCACCAAAGAAGAAGCGATTGAAGAAACCGAAAAGATGATTAACGTGTATGCCGAATTTGCCGAAAAGCACATGGCCATGCCCGTTGTGAAAGGCGTGAAATCGGCATCGGAACGATTTGCCGGTGCGTTGGACACTTACACCATCGAAGCGTTGATGCAGGACGGAAAAGCGTTGCAATCGGGAACTTCGCACTTTTTGGGACAAAACTTCGCCAAGGCATTCGACGTAATGTTTGCCGATAAAGACGGCGGACGCGATTACGTTTGGGCAACATCGTGGGGCGTTTCCACCCGTTTAATGGGCGCGCTCATCATGACGCACAGCGATGACAACGGATTGGTGCTCCCGCCCAAATTAGCGCCTTATCAGGTGGTTATCGTTCCCATTTATCGGAATGAAGAACAATTGAAACAAATCG
>JAUNRY010000017.1 GCA_030539475.1 Bacteroidia bacterium
GTCCCGAATGGGACTGAATATGAATAACCCCGTACGCAGTGCGGGGCGAGACAATCCAACGAAACCCGTCCCCGAAAAGGGGGCGAATTGAACCCCTATCGGGGCTCTGCCGGCCACTTTCCTCGTTTCCGTGCGTTTCACACACGGTTATTCATATTAAGTTCTTTCAGAACTTTGCCAAACTCATCGAGCAAAAGAGTTTCCATTTGTAAGTTACTTAAATACCTGTCGCCTGATACCTGCTATCAAAACGAACTATAAATAATATCCAGTTTCAGTTTTTCCGGATTACTTTCAAGCATTGCCGCCGAGGGTTTCATCTGGTTGTAAATAGCGGTTGCCGCGGTGGTGCCCTGTGAGTAATACGATCCGCCGGTGGTGGTAAAAGTTATGTCCACCGGAACCAAGTAATAAGTGAGATCGAACGCCTCGTTATTTTGCCGTTTGTAATAATTAATCATCGCGGCGATGTTCCCGAAATTATACGAGTATGTTTCGTTGTTGAACGAAGCGTAGAAACTGGTAACGTTGTCGGCCAACCGCCTGTTTTCGAAGAAACTTTGCAGCGAATCTTTGTTCACCAGCAGCAAATGGTCGGGCGGGGTTAATTTTACGGTTTCGTCCTGATTGGCTTCGGGAAGAGCGTAAACCACCAGCCGGGCCTGATTCAGCGAACGGTTCGAGAGGTCGGAATATATCTCGGATATGGGGAACGTGATTTCTGTGTTTACTCCCGCGGGGCTTTTCACAAAAGTGCCTCTGTCGTTGGGTTCCAATAGCTGGTCGTTGTTGTTTTGTATGTGGTTGACTTGCGTAACTTCAGGCGTGATATTGAGCCTGAATTCCGAGGAGCGTATGGTGTCTTGTTTTGTAGATGAGCCTTTCGGATCGAGATAATTGTAGAACACGCTCAGCGATGTCAGGTTGATATTCAATATGGTGCTGTTTCCGAAATTGGTGGTAATGTAGAGTCCCGGAAAAAAATCCCTGAATGTGTCCGTATTTTTCAGTGCGCCGCGATTGGGCTTTCTATATTCGTCCAGAAAAGATTGTCCGATGCTTTTGGGAAGCATGGTGTGAATTTCGTAAATTCTTACTGTTTGCGGGATGTTGCCTGAATAATAAGTTTCTGTGCGATACGTGTTGTTTCTGCCTGTAAACAGCTGAGTGCCGAGCGGTGCAGACATGTCCGATTTTGTTCGGGGATCGAAGTTCGTGTAATCCTTGTTTCTGGGCAGTTCCTCAATAACCTTATACACCTCCAATTCCATGGGAGCCAGTGAATCGCCAATGATGGAGGTGTAGGAAACGGTGAGCCTTACGGAGTCAATCTGTGCGCCGTCTTTAAAAACCTGGCTTTCGGGATAATAAAACTCGCCCACGTAATCCGAACGGATGGTTCCGAAAACCGGGTCGATGTATTCTCCCAAAATTGGGTATTTGGTGCGTGAGAAAACAGAATCGACCTGAACGGTGCGCGAAGACAAATTCAGTGTTTCAGTGCCAACCGATACACGGTCGTTTTCGGGCTGTATGGAAAAACCTACTTTATCCAACGTGTCAACACACGAGGCAAAAACCACAACAATGGCAATGAATAATAGTTTGTATAAGGTTTGAAGTTTCATTCGTTTCAAAAAATTATGAGCGCAAATATCTAAAAAAAATACCTGAAAAAAAAGCCCTTGGCGGGCTTTCTTGTTTTTTTTAATGATAATTGTCAATCGGAAGAAAAAAAATATCGGGTATATTTAATTTTTAAGAGAATTTATGCATCTATTTTGTCGTAAAACTCGCTTATTTTCTCCGCGTTGTCATCGAAATCAGGAATATAATCCAAATGAGGAATATTTTTATCCTTGATGTACTTATCTAATTCGGGATGAGTGTTTTCGCTTCCCTGCACAACGCCGTCGGAATAATCGATGGCCAGTTTTGTGAGGTTTGTGAAATCCATTTTTCCCCGTTTTTTCACGTTCGTAACTTCGTCGTCGTCAATAGCATCGAACCGAAGTTTTTCAGGAAATTCTTCGCTGAAGGGTTTTTGAAAATTCTCGTCGTAAACGGAGTAAATTACTTTCGCGTTCTTCAAACACGGGTCGTCCTGATAGCCTTTCTTTATGTAGATAGGCGCCAGAGCCGTAAACCAGCCGTGGCAGTGAATAATATCGGGCACCCAGCGCAATTTTTTTATGGTTTCCAGCACGCCGCGCACAAAAAAGATGCTTCGCGCGTCGTTGTCATCGTACTCTGTTCCGTTCGCATCAACAAGTGTTTCGCGATTTTGGAAGAAATCGTCGTTATCGATAAAATACACCTGCATACGCGCCGATTGAATGGAGGCTACCTTGATGATAAGCGAATGATCGGAATCGTCGATAATCAGGTTCATTCCCGAGAGGCGGATTACCTCGTGCAACTGGTTTCTGCGCTCGTTAATGTTTCCGAACTTGGGCATAAACGTGCGGATTTCGTGGCCTTTATCCTGAATAGTCTGGGGCAAATATCTCGAAATATGCGAAATTTGTGTTTCGGGCAGATAAGGAGAAATTTCCTGAGTGATGTACAGTATTCTTTTTTGACTCATTTAATTTACTTTCTTCAAATTTGCTACAAAGATAATAAAAAAAATCCGCATAAATGCAAAATATTTTCAAATGTTTTTCATTTTCTTTTGATTTTCAGTTATTTATTGATTTTTGAGTCCCGTGTGCACGTGAAACGAGTTTAAATATCGCTTTTTTATTTCGCGAAAAATTTGTTGCTTTGCACGCTGAAAAAAACGGCTGCCGGCGGTGGGTTATTTTTGCTTTCGGGTAAAACTTTATTCACCAATTAACGTTATCATTGCATTGAAAATTGTAGAAAAAACCTGTGTATTCCAATAAGCACATCGTAAAAATAAGTTTGCCTATTCTGCTCAGTTTGCTGGCGCAGAACATAATTCAGGTAATAGATACTGCATTTCTCGGCCGGGTGGGAGAGGTTGAACTCGGCGCGTCTGCGCTGGCCGGAATTATTTACATTGCCATTTATACCATTGGTTTCGGCTTTAGCATGGGTGCGCAAATTCTGATTGGCAGACGAAACGGGGAGCGAAATTTCAGCCAGATTGGAGAAATTGTGATTCAAGGAATTTTGTTTCTGCTTATTCCCGCCGTCTTGCTGATTGCGGCATTTAAAATGGGGCTTACCGATTGGTTGGTGAAACTGTTTGAATCGGACAACGTGAGTGAAGCCGTTTCCGATTATCTCGACTGGCGCGTTTATGGGTTTGTTTTCGCTTTTGCCAACAGCACGTTTCGGGCATTTTATATCGGTATTGCGCGAACCAAGGTTTTGACAATCAATTCGGTGGTGATGGCTGTGGTGAATTTAATACTCGATTACGGCCTTATTTTCGGCAAGTTAGGGCTTCCCGAAATGGGAATTGGCGGCGCGGCGCTCGCATCGGTCATTGCCGAGGCAACATCTACCTTGTTCTTCATCATATACACACGCAAAACGGTTGATTTGCAGAAATACGGTTTCACCAAAATTACGTTCAAATGGTCGGTGGTGAAACGCGTGTTGGATATTTCCATTTACATGATGTTGCAGTACTTATTGTCGATAGTTACCTGGATGATGTTTTTTGTGTATATCGAAAATTACCTGGGCGAGCGTCCGCTGGCCGTAACCAATATTGTGCGGAGTTTATATACCATTTTCACTATTCCGTCCCACGCGCTGGGGGCTGCCGTCAACACCATGGTAAGCAACACCATAGGCGCCGGCCGTTCCGGCGAAGCGCTTAACCTGATAAAACGCGTTTCGCTTATCAGTTTGTATTCCATGCTGGCAATAATTTTTGTTGCCGCCATCGCACCGCGCCTCATAATTCATGTTTACACCAACGATGCGTCGCTCATCAGCGATACGTTGGCGCCGCTCTATGTTTTGTTGACTTCCCTGCCTTTCTATGCCGTAGGCACAGTGCTTTTCAGCGCCGTTTCCGGAACGGGAAATACCAAAAAAGCGTTGCTGTTTGAGATAATTACCCTCTCGGGATACATAATTTACATGTGGCTGATTATTGTTTTTCTTCGGCTTTCCGTTAGTTGGGCATGGACCACGGAGCACATCTATTGGGTGCAGTTGCTGCTGTTTTCGCTCTTTTATTTGCGCAGCAAGAAGTGGATGGATAAGAAGCTTTGAGCCGGTTGTTTCGAATTCCAATTCGAGGCAATAAAATTCACAAAACGGCGATACTCGGCAATTCCAAATTTTTCTTATCTTTACCGATTGAAAAACAAACAATATGAAACGCAATATTTTCCTTCTTCTGCCGGTGATTTTTTGTGCATCTGTTTTTGCTCAGGAATACCGATGGAAAGTGGGCTTGGATTACTTTTTCGATAACACGGAATACGGAAAATCGTCGTTTATCGATTCCGAAACCATGAACGGTGTTTGGCTTAATCCGATGGGTAGCATCGTTTGGGACGGCAAACACTCCGTGAATGCAGGAGTGAATTTGCTGAAAATTCCCGGTATGGATAAGGCAATTGATAAAGTGAATGTAACGATGTATTATCAGTATAACTCGCCGAAAATCTTGTTTCGCGCCGGTTCTTTTCCGCGAAGCGAAGTGTTGGGGAATTACAACAATTTCTTTTTCAAAGATTCCGTCAATAATTTTTTGCCGTTAATGCAGGGCGTATTTTGGCAAATTGGCAACAACAGAAACTTCTTCAACGCGTGGTTCGACAGAACCGGATATGCAACGCCCACTAAACACGAACATTTTTTTGTGGGATTATCGGGTAAAGCCTCCCAAGGCCTGTTCTTTGCCGATTTTCAATCGTATATGTTTCATTACTCCAACACAAAACCCGCTACGCCCGGCCAGGGAGTGAGCGAAAACTTGCAATTGCAGGCATCATCGGGACTGGAATATGAGAATGAAAATGGATTCAACGGATTAATTGCAGCCGGCGCCTTGATGGGATACGAGCGCGACCGCCGTTTCGAAAACGAATTGTACAAACCCATTGGTTTTGTTGCCCGCGCCGATGCCGAAATGTGGGGAATAGGCACAAAAAATACGCTTTATGTTGGAAGTCCTCGGATGCGGTTGGCCGATACTTTCGGTGGAGATTTATATTGGGGCACACAATTCCTGAGGGCGGAATCGTACCTGAAAAGCGAGTGGTACATACGCCTGATAGAATCGGATTTTGTGAAAGCGCGTTTCAACTGCAACCTGCATTTTACGGAAAGCAACGTATTGTTTCAACAAATGCTCACCGTATCGGTATCGATAGATAATTTTTCGCCGAAAAACGGCCGGAAAACCGTTTATCCCTGGATGAAAATATTTTAACCGCAGAAACGGTGCGTGCGCCGTCTCTGCAAATAACAAAAACCATTCGCCTGATTGTTTTAATACATGATTTTAGATATGAATGATTTATTTTCCAACAACAATATTCGCTCCGCTAAATCTCTTTCAGGAGATGCGGCAGAGCTTATAGAAAATCTCCGCAAACAGTTGCACGAGCACAACTACAATTACTACGTGTTGTCGCAGCCCGCCATTTCCGATTTCGAGTTCGATAAACTCATGCAGCAGTTGGTGGAACTGGAAAAACAGCATCCGGAATTTTACGACCCCAATTCTCCCACAATGCGCGTGGGAAGCGATATTAACAAGAACTTTGTTCAGGTGCGCCACCGTTTCCCCATGCTGTCGTTGCAAAACACATACACCGAAGGTGAAGTTACCGACTTTTACAATCGGGTGAAGCGCTCGTTGAACGAAGATTTTGAAATAGTGTGCGAATTGAAATTCGACGGAACTTCCATTTCATTGGTTTATGAAAACGGCCGCTTGGCGCAGGCAATTACCCGTGGCGACGGCCGCCAGGGCGATGATGTTACCGCCAACGTCCGCACCATTCGCAATATCCCATTGGTGCTGAAAGGCGATGATATCCCCACCTACATTGAAGCCCGCGGCGAAATTCTGATGCCGTGGAACGTGTTCGAAGAGCTCAATAAAGAGCGCGAAGCGCAGGAAGAACCGCTGTTTGCCAACCCGCGCAACGCCGCGTCGGGAACGCTGAAGATGCAGGACCCCAAAGTGGTTGCTTCGAGGAAACTGGAGTCGTACGTGTACTATATCCTGGGCGAATCGTTGCCTGCCCAAAGCCACTACGAGAATATGCTGCTGGCGCGCAAATGGGGATTAAACGTTTCCAATACCATAAAAAGATGCAAAACGCGGGAGGAAGTTTTTGAGTTCCTGAAATACTGGGACGTGGAGCGTAAAAAACTTTCCGTAGCTACCGACGGCGTCGTGCTGAAAGTAGATTCGCTGTTGCAGCAACGCAATCTCGGCTCCACATCCAAATTCCCCCGATGGGCTATTGCCTATAAATTCAACGCCGAACAAGCATTGACGCGCCTGGAATCCGTTTCCTATCAGGTAGGGCGCACCGGCGCGGTTACGCCCGTAGCCAATCTGGAGCCGGTTTTGCTGTCGGGAACAACCGTAAAGCGGGCCTCTTTGTACAACGAAGATGCCATCAACGCGCTCGATCTGCACATCGGCGACCTGGTTTACGTGGAAAAAGGCGGCGAAATTATTCCCAAAATTACCGGAGTCGACAAAGAAGCCCGCTTTCTTATCGGAGATAAAGTCGTCTTCGCCAAACGTTGCCCCGATTGCGCTACGCCCTTGGTGCGAAACGAAGACGAGGCCGTGCATTATTGCCCCAACAGCCAAGGTTGTCCGCCGCAGATAAAGGGGCGCGTGGAGCATTTTGTTACCCGCAAAGCCATGAACATAACAATTGGCCCGGAAACCATCGGGTTGCTTTACGAAAAAGGCCTGATTAAAGATGCCGCCGATTTGTATGCGTTGCAATTTGAAGATTTGGTAAACTTGGAACGCTGGGCAGAAACCAGCGCTAAAAACCTGCTGGCAAGCATCGAGAAATCAAAGTCCATACCTTACGAAAGGGTGCTTTTTGCCCTCGGCATCCGTTTTGTGGGAGAAACGGTAGCGCAAAAGCTGGCGCAGGCCTTTCCCTCTATCCATTTGCTGGCGCAGGCTACGTTGGAGCAACTCACAGCGGTGGAAGAAATAGGAACCCGCATCGCACAGAGTGTGAGAGATTTTTTCGAAAATCCTGAATTTATGGATTTTGTAAACAGGCTACGTGCGCAAGGATTGCAATTTGAACTGAGCGAAGAAACAATGGCTTCGCGCACGGACAAACTGTCGGGATTGACAATCGTCATCAGCGGAACGTTTGAACTTCATTCGCGCGACGAATACAAAGCCATGATTTTGCGGAACGGTGGCAAGAACAGCGGATCGGTATCGAAAAACACCCATTACATACTTGCCGGCAGCAATATGGGCCCTGCGAAACTGGAAAAAGCCGAAAAGCTGGGCGTGAAAATCATCGATGAGGCCGCCTTTCTGGAAATGATTAAGTAGTTTGAAACAACAGAGTTGAGCCTCCTTCGATGGCTCCGTTTGAACAATCAAAAACCGTTGCTTGTTATATATAATGAAGTTCAAACTATAAAAAAGAAAAAAATGGAAATTAAAAATTTATCGAAAATCGTATTTGTAACTGTATTTGCAGTTGCAATTGCTTGGTCATCTTGCACCAATCCGAGAACGCAACAGCAAGAAGTTAGAACCGACAGAGATACTCTTGCGGTTGTGAGAACTGACACAACTCAAGTTCGTGATTTCACCGTTTACACCTATGCCGAAAAAGACAGGGCAGTAACAGACGCTAATGCCGAAGTGGACAGGCTAAACCGTGAAATAGACAGAATGAAAACCGATCTTAACAACAGATCCGACGAACTTTCGGCGGAAGCTAAAGCTGAATATGAGAGATCCATAGCTGCTTTGGAAAGAGAAAGAGATGAATTTAAAACCGAAGTGGATAAAATTCAGAACAGCACCGAAGATAATTGGGATGAGGTTAAGAACGACGTGAACAGAACCTACAACAAGGTGGCCAGAAGCGTTGAAAGAGGCTGGGAAAACTTTAGAGAAGGAGTTGAAAATGCCGTTCAGGATGCCAGAGATGCACTGAACTAAGAGATTTCATCTTGTTAAATGAAAAGGGAGCGAGGTTTCGCTCCTTTTTTTTGTCGGCCATAATTAAGTTTAAAAATAAATGGATTCTGGGACAACCCGAAAATAGGTAAACTATCATTTCGACCGAGGAAGAAATCTATTGAGGCCTAACGCAAGACGTGAATTAAAAAATATATTTTATAATTAAAATTAAAGCCGTCAACTTAAGTTCCAAATCCTCTGTTATAATAGAGACATTTCAGTTATGGACTTAATAAATTATTTTTATGGAAACAAATCCAAATTATGTAGACGATTTTCGCCCTGAATACAGGCGCGAATATGTATCCAGAGTATTCAGAACGCGAGAAGAAGCCGACAGGGCTTACGAACGACTAAGAGAAAGAGGTTACTCGGATGATGAGATTAACGTGATGATGTCTGACGCTACGCGCGACAGGTATTTCACCGAACCCCGCCACGATGATACAGACTTAGGTAACAAGGTTGCCGAAAACGCGGGTAAAGGTTCGCTCATTGGAGGTGGCATTGGAGCAGTGGTTGGCGCTATCGCCGCCATCGGCACCAGCGTACTCATTCCGGGCTTGGGCTTGGTTGTTGCCGGCCCGTTAGCAGCGGCTTTGGCCGGTGCAGGAGCTGGCGGCGTTGCCGGCGGACTTATAGGTGCATTAACCGGCGCCGGCGTGCCGGAAGACGAAGCCGTAAGATATAAAAAAGACATAGAAGAAGGCGGAATTTACGTGGGTTTCCAACCCAGAAACGAAGACGATGCCCGCTATATGTACGACGAGTGGTATGAAAGATGAATTCTTGGGTTATTGAATTTGGTAAAAGCTGTTGCAGATTTGCGGCAGCTTTTTTTGGTAACCTCTACTTACAGGATGTTCGTCCCGGTAATGTTTGGAGGAAAGTTTCAGTCCCGAAAAGTTAAATCCGCCTATGCGGGCTTCCTGCAAGAAATTTCGACTTACACCGTGTTTTTTCAACAAAAAACACAACGTTTACTATAATTAACATAGAATTAAGGGAATTATTGCTTATTTTGCCGTTTCATTTGGGAGAAAAATAAATGGGCAAAATAATTGCGTTGGCAAATCAGAAAGGTGGCGTTGGAAAAACCACCACCACTATTAATTTAGCGGCCTCGTTGGCTGCGTTGGAAAAAAACGTACTTGTTGTGGATGCCGATCCGCAGGCGAATGCTTCGTCGGGGTTGGGTATCGATATCAGAACGGTAAAAAATACGGTTTACGAAGGATTGATTGGTAAGTGTAAATCGGCCAATGCCGTGTTGAAAACGCCTTTTGAGAATATCGACATAATTCCCTCGCACATCAATCTGGTGGGAGCCGAGCTGGAAATGGTTCAAATGGAGAACCGCGAAAAACGATTGCGCGACCTGCTGAACCCGCTGCGCGATTCGTACGACTACATGCTTATCGACTGTTCTCCGTCGCTGGGGATAATTACCGTGAACGCGTTAACCGCGTCCGACTCCATCATTATCCCCGTTCAATGTGAATATTTTGCACTCGAAGGGTTAAGCAAATTGCTGAACACCATCAAGATAATAAAATCGAAACTAAATACAAGGCTTGAGATAGAAGGATTTGTGCTCACTATGTACGATTCGCGGCTTCGTTTGCACAACCAAATTTACGAAGAAGTGAAAAGCCACTTTAAGGAATTGGTTTTCAATACGGTTATACAGCGAAATGTTACGCTCAGCGAATCGCAGAGCCACGCCAAACCCGCGCTCATGTACGATGCCGGCTCGCGCGGAGCCATCAATCACATGCAGCTGGCGCAGGAAATAATAGAGAAAAATTTATAATCAGACATCAGACATCAGACGCAAAATTGATCTGGAATCTTTCAGCGCAGCGGTCTGATATCTGACATCTAACAAAATATATGGCAACACAAAACGCTCTTGGAAGGGGCTTAGACGCGCTTATTACCTACAATGAAGGTGAAACGCAAGGCTCCACGTCCATCAACGAGATAGAATTATCGAAAATATTTCCCAATCCCGACCAGCCGCGCCGTGTTTTTGACGAAGAATCGCTGGAAGAACTCGCCGCTTCTATCCGCAAAATCGGATTGGTTCAACCGATAACGTTGCGGCGCGAAGACGATGATTCCTACCAGATTATTGCCGGAGAACGCCGTTACAGAGCTTCCATGCTGGCCGGTTTAACATCGGTTCCGGCTTACATAAAAACTGCCGACGACGATGAGTTGATGGAAATGGCCTTGGTGGAAAATATTCAGCGCGAAGACCTCAACTCCATAGAAATTGCGCTGGCGTATCAGAACCTTATCGACTCCCTTTCGCTCACTCAGGAACAGTTAAGCGAGCGGGTAGGCAAAAAGCGCGCCACCATCACCAATTACCTGCGCTTGCTGAAACTCCCCGCCGAAGTGCAAATGGGCGTGAAAGACAAAAAAATTGACATGGGGCACGCCCGCGCATTGGTAACCATGAACGATCCGGTGGCGCAACTCTCGCTCTACAACCTGATTTTAGAAGACGGCTTATCGGTTCGCCGCGTAGAAACCATCGTTCGCGAGTATTCAGATGGAAAACCGCTTAACGGAAAACCGGCAAAAAAGGAGCTCAAAAATCGGACAAGAGAGGTGCGCAACTCATTTGCCGATGATTTTGACGCACTCAAACAGCATCTTTCCAACTATTTCGAAACCGACGTGCAATTCAATTACAACAAAAGCGGAAAAGGAAAAATTACCATTCCGTTTTCGTCTGCCGAAGATTTGGAACGCATTATCGGTATGTTCGATACAATGAAAAAGTGATTTTTATGTGGAAATTCCGGAACATTGTTTTTCTATTACTCCTCACCGCTGCCTGTAAATTAACGGCGCAGCAGAACACCGTTCCGCAACCACCCGATTCGATAAAAATACAAGCGGCGGATTCGGCAGTTTTATTGCAAACCGATTCCGTAACCATTGAAACAGATAACATAATATTGCCTCCGCCGTCGGACTCGATAACGGCATTGGCAATAGAAAAAGAGCCGTTCAGGCCCGATCCCAAAAAAGCGGTAATATACTCCGCCATTTTCCCGGGATTGGGACAGATTTACAACCGGAAATACTGGAAATTGCCCATCCTTTACGGTGGATTTGTGGGATTTGCCTATGCCATAACGTGGAACAACGGACATTATCAGGATTATTTTATATGGCAAAAAACGTTGATTGACGACGATCCCACCACCAACGAATGGCACAACGGAATTCCTTACGGGCAAACTCCGGAAACAGTAGATAAACAATGGTTGGCAGGTATTTATAAAGATCGGAAAGATTATTTTCGCTACTACCGAGATTTGAGCATTATTTTAACCGTGGCGTGGTACGGCCTGGGAATTGTGGACGCGTATGTGGATGCGCAATTGTTTGAATTTGATGTTAGCCCCGATTTATCCTTGCGTGTGGAACCGGCCGTTTTTCTGAAAAACAACGTGGATTACCTGGCTAATTCATACGGGCTTAGATGTAGTTTTAGTTTTTAACGTTGCAGATGCGATTGATCGCGTCTCTACAAAAAATAAAATTGAATGAAAAAATTCTTCTTCACCCTTATATTTTGCACAACGGCGGCAATTACCGCTATTTTCGCACAAACTAATCCTCAACAAAATAAAAACACCATTCAGGACAACTCCATTGTTGCGCCCGAAAGCCTGAACGAACATTTGGCTACTTTGCTGCACGAATGGCAAATTGATTTTTCCAAATCGGACAACACGTGCCGACAGGGAATGAACGTTGTTTTTCACGACAGCGTTTATACCCGCCGATTGTACGATATGCCCACAGTGATGGAAATGTCGTTCAACCACGTGGTTAGGCAATACATAGACATGTACGCGAACCGCCGCCGCGATATGGTGGGTTACATGCTGACCATTGGCCGGTATTATTTTCCCATGTTCGAAGAAGCGTTGGATAAATACGGCCTTCCGCTGGAGTTGAAATACCTGCCCGTTATCGAATCGGCGTTGAATCCCATAGCGGTTTCCCGTGTTGGCGCTACCGGTTTGTGGCAATTTATGCTGCGTACCGGACAAGGCTACGGCCTTCAGGTGAACAGCTTGGTAGATGAACGCCGCGATCCGTACAAAGCCACCGAAGCGGCCGTGCGCTACCTGCGCGATTTGTATGCCATTTACAACGATTGGAACCTGGTGATTGCCGCCTATAACTGCGGCCCCGGCAACGTAAACAAAGCCATTGCCCGAAGCGGCGGAAAACAGGATTATTGGGAAATTTACTACAACCTGCCGCGCGAAACGCGTGGATATGTGCCCGCTTTTATTGCCGCCAATTACATCATGAATTTTTACGACAGCCACAATATTTGCCCCATTGAATCGTATCAGGATATGACTGCTTTGGACACCGTTCATGTAAGCAATCAGGTGCATTTTAACCAAATTTCGGAAGTGTTGAACATTCCGTTGAGCGATATTCGGCGGTGGAACCCTCAATTTAAAAAAGACATGGTTCCGGGAAATTTCCAGAGCTATTCGCTGGTTTTGCCAACCAACAAAGTGTATGCCTTTCTGGAAAATGAAGATGAGATAATGAGTTTTCGCAGAGGAGATTATATGGCGCATCGCGAGAATACCGACCGTTATTTATCGGGGACGAGTTCGGGGGCGGCGGTGTCGGGCGACAACGCGGCCAATGTTTATTACCGCGTGCGAAGAGGCGATAATTTATCGCGCATCGCCTCACGAAACAGGGTAACGGTAGCCCAATTGCGGTCGTGGAACAACTTGCGATCGACACGAATTTCGGTTGGGCAAAACCTTATCGTGCAGAAACGAGCTGTGGCGCCGGCGCCTCAACAACCTGCAGAAACAACCCTTGCGCAGCAAACAAATAACCCGGAAGCAGCTACCAGAACGGTAAACGAATATTACCGGGTGCGAAGAGGCGATAACCTGGGCAGAATAGCGCAGCAAAACCGCGTAACGGTGGCGCAGTTGAAATCGTGGAACGGGTTGAGGTCCGACAATATAGCGGTAGGTAAAAATCTTATTGTTAAAAAGAACACAGTTGTTGTGGAACAACCCAAACCGGCTGAAGAAATTTCCGAAACCCAAACTACCAACAGAGAAGGCTCCGGCATTATATCCAATTACCTGAAAGAGCAACTTGGAGTGAGTGAAACCAACGATGAGGAAACCGAGGTTATTTCGGATGGAGAGGAAGAATAACGTTGCCCAAAAATCATTTTAAAGAAAATGAAATAAGCAATGAACGGCATAAAACATAAAAGTATGCTCTTTCTCCTTGTTTTAGCAAGCGCGACTCTTTTTTTTCATTCCTGTAAAAATAGAGAGCCTGCAAAAGAAAATACGGTTCCCGAACAGAAAATAGAGAACAGCGAGGAGGATGCTCCTGAAAATCTTACTCAAAACATATTAGACTCTGCTGATATACGGATTGAGTTAAAAGAGCCTGTCCTTGACCGTGATTTTGAAACGTTAACGATAACTGTTATCAATAATTCAGAATACAGGCTTTCGACGGGGAATGAATTTGTAATCAAATATTTGAAATCCGGACTTTGGGGTGTGATTCCGGAGTTTGAAAATACAATCTGGACAGATGAGGAAATTCCTGTTTTCCCCAAAAGTAGCAGAGAGTATGAATTCTTTTACGGCTTTTATAATTTCGATTTTGTCCCCGGGAAATACCGGATCGAGAAAAATGTGAAGTTTGTAAATCCTATCGAAAGTAACGGCTCTCATTTTATTGGAGAGAGAACATTGGCTGCGGAGTTTGAAATAAAATAACTGTTTGCATAGAGAGAGTTTTTTCACCGGTATATCTTTCAGTGAAGTGAACTGCCATTTCGACCGTAGAGAGAAATCTATCCACGTAACAAGTTCAATAAAAAAACGCCCCGAACTTTTCGGAGCGTTTTTTATTGGATATCGATAAAGATAACCGGCACGTTACGCGTTCAGCGATACACGTTTGAATGTGGTTACGGTTAAGTCTTTATCGTTTTGTTTCAGGAATTGCTCGATGGTCATTTTGTTGTCCTTCACATATTCTTGTTGCAACAGGGTAGATTCTTTGTAGAATTTCTGCAACGCGCCTTCGGCGATTCTGTCCAACAGGTTTTCCGGTTTTCCGGCTTCGCGTGCTTTTTCGCGCGCAATTTCCAGTTCTTTTTCTTTCACTTCGGCCGGAATGGTGTCGGCAGTAACCGAAATAGGATTCATGGCCGCTACCTGCATTGCCACGTCTTTTGTTACGTTTTCCGCCACGTTTTCTTTGTTGAAACCAACAATGGTAGCCAGTTTGTTGCCCGTGTGAATGTACGAAACTACCGATGGAGCCGTAATGTGCTCAAAATAGCCCAATTCCATTTTTTCTCCGGTAGCGCCTATTTTGTCAGTAATTAATTGCTGAACGCTTCCGGTGGGAAGTTCCACTTTCAGCAAATCTTCCAATGTTTCGGGTTTATGTTCGATAGCTGCGTCGAGTATTTGTTGAGTTAGCGCGATAAATTCTTCGTTCTTAGCAACAAAGTCGGTTTCGCATTGCAACGCTACCACTGCAGCGTAGTCTCCTTGTGTTTTTGCAAGCACGCAACCTTCGCTCGCTTCGCGATCTTCGCGTTTGGCGGCAACTGCCTGCCCTTTTTTGCGAATGATTTCAACAGCCTTATCAAAGTCGCCGTTTGCTTCGTTTAGTGCATTTTTGCAATCCATCATTCCCGCGCCTGTCATTTTGCGCAAATGCTGGATTTCTGCCATTGTAACTGCCATTTTTCTATGTTTTTTAATATTGTTTTTTTTTAGATTTCAGATATAAGACGCCGGATAACAGACTGTTGAGTTTATAGCTAAACATCCGTCATCTGACACCCATCATCCGACTTTTTTTACTCTTCCACATCTGTATCTTTGGCGTATTTGCTTACTACCGATGCGTTGATGGCGTCTTTGTCTTCTTTTTTAACGCGCTCTTTTTTAGCCACTTTCGATTTTCTTTCTCTGCGTGGAGTTGCCGCGGTTTCTTCGTCTTGTTCTTCGGCCGCGTTGGCATCGGCTTTTTCAACCTTGCGTTCTTCCAGCCCTTCTTTCATTGCATCGCACAGATATCCCAGAATCATGTCCACCGCTTTGGCGGCATCGTCGTTGGCAGGGATTACAAAATCGATATCCGTAGGGTCGGAGTTGGTATCCACAATGCCGAACACGGGAATTCCGAGTTTGTTGGCTTCTTTCACGGCGATGTGTTCTTTCATCACATCCACCACAAAAAGTGCCGACGGCAAACGGGTGAGGTCTTGAATGGATCCGAGCATTTTTTCGAGTTTCGCGCGCTGACGGGTGATTTGCAGTTTTTCGCGTTTCGACAACGTGTCAAACGTGCCGTCTTTTATCATTCGGTCGATATTGCTCATTTTCTTCACCGCCTTGCGGATGGTGGGGAAGTTGGTAAGCATGCCGCCGGGCCAGCGTTCGATAACGTAAGGCATGTTGATGCTCAGCGCTTTTTCTTCGATAACCGGTTTTGCCTGTTTTTTGGTGGCCACGAAGAGAACTTTTTTGCCCGATTTGGCAATTTGCCTCAGGGCTGTTCCGGCTTCTTCGGTTTTTGCGATTGTTTTGTAGAGATCGATGATGTGAATGCCGTTGCGCTCCATAAAAATGTAGGGCGCCATTGCCGGATTCCATTTCCTTTTCAGGTGGCCGAAGTGTGCTCCGGCTTCGAGAAGTTGGTCAAATTCTAATTTTGCCATTGTTTGTTTTAAATTTTTTAATTCGTTTACATTCTTTTTCTTAGTCGAATCGCAAGGTAAATTACCGATGTGTTTTTTTTACGATAACGTCCTTGCAATTTAGATACTAAACGTCAGTGTGCGGAACCGTTTTGATGGGGTTCCTGTATATCTTGTCCGGTAAAGAAAAAACTTTGCCGGGAAAATATCCAAAAATTAACGTTTCGAGAACTGGAATCTCTTTCTTGCTCCCGGTTGTCCCGGTTTTTTACGTTCTACAACGCGCGGATCGCGGGTCATGAACCCTTCGGCTCTTAGTGCGGATTTGTCTTCCGGGTTTAATTTCACCAATGCGCGGGCTATTGCCAGCCTGGCCGCTTCCGATTGCCCTTTGTATCCACCGCCATTCAGGTTTATTTTTATATCGTATTTTTCAGCGGCTCCCAATGTGTTTAGCGGCTGTTTTACGATGAATTGCAGAATGGATGAGGGGAAATAATTTTCGAGTTCGCGTTTGTTGATAACTATTTTGCCGGAACCTTCGCTCATGAATACCCGAGCTACGGCCGCTTTGCGTCTTCCAATTGAATTTATTACGTCCATCTTATTATTTGAGTGTATTAATATCTATTTGTTTTGGTTTTTGAGCTTGATGCGGATGTTCGTCTCCGGCATACACGTAAAGATTGTTCAGAATTGCATCACCCAGTTTGTTTTTGGGCAACATACCTTTCACCACTTTGCGGAAAAGCCTGTCGGGGCTTTTTTTCATCAGATCGGCCGGAGTTGAGGCTTTCTGTCCGCCGGGATATCCGGAGTGACGGTAATAAACTCTGTCCGTCCACTTATTGCCGGAGAGTTCAACTTTATCGGCATTCACTATAATTACGTTGTCGCCACAATCTACGTGGGGCGTAAAGCTTGGTTTGTATTTACCTCTGAGCAATTTAGCTACTTTAGAGCTGATTCGTCCTAAAGACTGGCCGCTTGCGTCAACCAAAACCCATTCTTTTTGCGCCGTTTCTTTATTAACGGAAATGGTTTTATAACTTAAAGTGTTCACTTTTTTTGTTTTTAAATCGTTTAATAAAATTCGGTCGGATTTTTTCGCTCCCCGTTTTGTCTGGCTAAGGGACTAAATGGCAAATAAAAAGCTATAAATCAAACGCTTAAATAGATAATTTTAATAATCGGACTGCAAAGTTACAATATTTCAACCAATTAACAAAGAATTTTCGCGCGAAAATAGTTAAGGTTATGCTAAATTTTTATCCGGCACGGGAATGCTAAAACACCCTCATTTCGTCGTAGAATGGCGCTTTCCCGATAAGAATGTGAAATCCTACGGAAAAGCCCTTAAAATCAGATTGATTGAGAGGAAAGCTGTATCCGAACTGAAGCCGCGCCAGGTTGAAAAACGTGAAGCCGATACTTGGCTTTATGTTTTTGGTTGATGCCGATAATTCGGTTATAATGAAATGTTTCCATGTTTTGTTGAGGTGAATTTCGGGTGTTGCCATGAATTTACCGTTTTGCCCGTACAAGTATGTTCCGATTCCTACGTTGAGCGGCCCGTGCGATGTGTGTTCCGGCCGGTTGCTGTCTATTCTGTATTCCGCACCCACGTAACCCGTGTGTTTTTGCACGTAATCGTATCCCAGGTTCAACGCAAATTTATGCTGGGAAAAAGCTGTTGTTGCAAATGTGGTTAAAAATAAGACGATTAATGTTGAAACTTTCTTCATTGAATTTTTTTCTTGCAAATATAAAACAAAAAAACATTTGTGTAGTTTTAAAAATTGATTTAACTTTGCAGTCGAATTTACAACTAAATACGGCCCCGTAGCTTAACTGAATAGAGTATCTGACTACGGATCAGAAGGTTACAGGTTTGAATCCTGTCGGGGTCACATCAAAAGACTGTTTCAGAAATGAGACAGTCTTTTTTTATTGCTGATTTTTCTTTCCCGAAAACTTGTTGACTTGCGGAAATTCGCG
>JAUNRY010000249.1:0-1828 GCA_030539475.1 Bacteroidia bacterium
AAAAAGCCATTGCCGACAAGGAAATTCCCGGAGCGGTGTTGGCAGTTGTTCGAGACGGCAAAATGGCTTATATAAAAGCCTACGGCAACAAGCAAATAGTTCCGCGGATAGAAAAAATGGAAGAAAACACGGTTTTCGACCTTGCTTCGGTTACAAAACCGGTAGCCACGGCTATTTCCGCCATGGTTTTAATCGAACGCGGCCAATTGAGGCTGCTGGACAAAGTGAATTTGTTTATTCCGGATTTTATGCCATGGAGAGATGCTTCGGGGCAGAAGAAAGATATCCGGGTTGTTGATTTAATGACTCACACATCCGGATTGCCTTCCTACGCGCCGGTCAGCCAACTGGAGAAAAAGTACGGATCGCCCAATCGCGACGGATTAATCGATTATATCTCTACCTGCAAACGAGAATTTGAACCGCAAACCGATTTTCAATACAGTTGCCTCAACTACATCACGTTGCAACGAATTATTGAAACCATCAGCAAGCAAAACTTGCGCGATTTTGCCAAACAAAACATTTTCGATGTGCTGGGAATGCATCACACCGATTTCAATCCCACCGGCGAAACCTTACAGCGCGCCGCGCCAACGCAAAGAACCGTTCCGAAAGGCCGCGTACACGACCCGCTGGCAAGGACAATGAACGGCGGGATATCGGGAAATGCCGGCCTGTTTTCCGATGCCGATGATTTGGCGATTCTGGCCGCAGCATTGTTAAACAACGGCGAATATAACGGCAAACGGATCCTCAGCCCGCTGGGAGTGAAAGCCATGCGAACCGTTCCCCGCGCCACTTCCGCCATTGGCAGAACATTGGGCTGGGATATTTTCACTCCTTATGCCTCCAACAACGGCGATTTGCTCGGGCCAAACACATACGGGCACACGGGTTATACCGGCACTTCCATGGTAATTGACCCCGATAATGATATCGCCGTTATCCTGCTTACCAACCGCGCTCACCCAGACGACGGCGGCGATGCCGTCCGCCTGCGGTCGCTGGTTGCCAATGCTGTGGCAGCATCGGTGATGGAAATTGGAAATTAGAACAAAAAACACAAATAAATGAAAACAGTAAAATTAATTCTTACAATTGTTATTACAATGAGTTTTATATCGTTTGCCGAAGCGCAGGATTGGCCAAATCTCAACCGTTTTAAAGAAGACAACGCCAAGGTGGGAATGCCCCTGACGTGCGACGACCGGGTGGTTTTTATGGGAAATTCCATCACACAGGGATGGATAGATAAAGTACCGTCTTTTTTCGAAAACCGCCCGTACATCAATCGCGGCATTGGCGGACAAACCACGCCGCAAATGCTTCTCCGTTTCCGTCAGGATGTGATAAATCTTTATCCGAAAGTGGTGGTGATACTCGCCGGAACTAACGATATTGCCGGAAATACCGGGCCATCGACATTGGAGATGATTGAAGATAATATCCATTCCATGACGGAACTGGCGCAGGCAAACGGAATTCAGGTGGTGCTCTGTTCGGTTCTTCCGGCGTACGATTACAAATGGCGCCCCGGATTGGAGCCTGCGGGAAAAATTGTGGAACTGAACCGAAGGATAAAAAAATATGCCGAAACGCACGGCGCCGTTTATTGCGACTACTTTTCGGCTATGGCCGACGAGCGCAACGGCTTGCCCGAAAACCTTTCGGAAGACGGCGTGCATCCTACCGTGGAAGGATATGCCGTTATGGCTCCGATTGCCGAAAGTGCGATTGCACGAGCCTTGTTAATGTATCCAAGCAATCCAAAGAAAAGATATTAATTAATTTACGATTTTAGATTTACGAATTACGATTTTAGATT
>JAUNRY010000249.1:1838-3421 GCA_030539475.1 Bacteroidia bacterium
ATCTCATAACGCACCAGACGGCTCATCCGTAAGATGCGGCGGTAAGAGATTCGCCGTCTTGGTTCTTGAGTCTATTTAATATGAAAATCCTCGCAGACGCGCATATACCCTATCTTCGCGGCGTAGCCGAACAATTAGGCGACGTGGAATACTTGCCCGGAAACCGGTTTTCTCGCGAATCGATTCAAGATAAAGATGCACTTATTGTGCGAACGGTAACGCATTTTGGCAAAGAAATTCTTTCGGGAACCAACGTGAAGCTCATTTGCTCCGCAACCATCGGTTACGACCATATCGATACCGATTATTGCGACACGCACAACATTGCCTGGCGAACCGCGCCGGGCTGCAACGCCAATTCCGTGGAGCAATACGTTACAGCTTCGCTGTTGTATTTGGCTGAAAAACACACGTTCGATTTGAAAGACAAAACCATCGGAATTGTGGGTGTGGGAAACGTGGGCAGTAAAGTGGAAGCGGCCTGTAAAAAGCTGGGAATGCGTGTGCTTTTAAACGACCCGCCAAGATACGAAAGGGAGAAAGGGCGAGAAGGAGAAAAGGCGATATTCGTGGATTTAGAAACAATAAAACGTGAGTCAGACATCATCACGCTGCATACGCCTTTAACAAAAACGGGGAAACACAAAACGTATCACTTGGCGGACGAACTGTTTTTCAACACCTTGGGCAAAAAACCTTTCATTGTTAATTCTTGCCGAGGAAGTGTGGTGGATAACGCAGCGTTGAAAAGCGCGCTGAAAACGGGAAAAGTGTCGGGAGCGGTTATCGATTGCTGGGAAAACGAACCCGGCATCGACCCGGAACTGCTTCAACTGGCAGATATTGCCACGCCCCACATTGCCGGATACTCTGCCGACGGCAAATGGACTGCTACCAAAATGTCGCTCGAAAACCTGAACGATTTTTTTGAGCTAAGCATCAATCCCCTAAGACCACTGCCCCTACCCTCGCCCGAAAATCCGGTTATCGATTTAAAAGAAATTCCTGCGAAAAAACAGTTGGCTTACGCCATTTGGCAAACGTATAATCCGATGGATGAAACCAAAAACTTACAGGAAAACCCCGATAAGTTCTATTGGTTCCGCTCTCATTATCCGTTGCGCAGGGAATACTTCGCTTACCAAGTAACGAATGCAGATCCCGAAATAACTCCTGTGTTAAAACAACTCGGATTTCACGTTCAATAAACCACCTGCACTTCCACATCGCAGTTGCGATTGACCCACGCGGTATCGAACTCCGCAATTTCGCGCCGCTCGCCTTTGTAGATATAATATTGCCCGGGCAGAGCGTCTGCTTCTGTGTTTTCGTCGATGATTCGCGGCATCCGGTTATCGATCATCGTATCGGGACAATCCCGTATTTTGCCGTCTGCATCGTGCGCTTTCTTTTTACTTGTGCATGCTGCCAATAAGATAATGGCTGTGGAAACGACCAATAATTTTTTCATCGTTGCAAAGTTTTCTACATTTATTTACTTAAAACCTAACCAAACGGGGTTTTGTTCAAAAAGAATCGAAAAGCCTTGCATTTCTAAAAAATACCTAAATGTGATTTTATAT
>JAUNRY010000250.1 GCA_030539475.1 Bacteroidia bacterium
GTTCTTTTGCTTGTTTATGCCTTTTTAATGGCATTGGGCACATTTGTTGAAAAAGGAATGACCACGGAAGCCGCCAAAGTAATGGTTTATCATTCGCCCGTTTTCTTTTTCGTGCAATTTCTGCTGGTTGTTAATTTTATTTTAACGTTCCTCGATCACCGTTACTGGAAAAGGCGGCGATGGGCGCTTACCGTAATGCACTTTGCCTTTGTAGTTATTCTTGCCGGCGCTTTAACCACATTCGTTTTCGGAAAAGAAGGAACCATGCACATTCGCGAAGGCGAGTCGAACAACGTAATGGTCATGCACACCTCCAAAGGAGTATTTACGGAAGAACTGCCGTTCACGCTGGAACTTGCGGAATTCAGGTTGATTCGCTATCCCGGCTCCATGAGCCCGTCGTCCTACGAAAGCGATTTGCGCATACACATTGACGGAGAAGTGCGCGAAACCAACGTTTATATGAACAACGTGCTTGACTTGAAAGGATACCGGTTCTTTCAGGCCTCGTACGACGAAGATGAACAAGGTACTATCTTAGCCATCAACAAAGATGTGGCAGGACGAAACATAACCTACGCCGGTTATTTTTTTCTGATAATAGGGTTTCTGTTGATGTTTGTTACGCCCAACTCCCGGTTGCGTAAACTGGGGCGCCAACTCAAAGAGCTTAGAAAAAGCTCTGCCTTGACGGTTGTTTTTCTTGCTGCAGCGGTGGGCGCGAACGCGCAAAGTTTCGCCAACCACGCCGTTTTTCAGGCCGTACAACGAAATGCCGTTCCGGCAGAGCACGCCGAGAAATTCGCGCGGTTGCCGGTTCAATTCGCCGGCAGAACCATTCCTGTGAATACTTTTTCATCGGAACTGCTGAGGAAACTGCACAAAAACGATAAAATTGGGAACCTCACTTCCGATCAGTTTCTGCTGGGAATACTTACCATGCCGCAAATGTGGATGCAGGTGCCCTTTATTTCCAATTCCAACGACGAAGTAGCCCGAATGTTTCAACTGCCCGAAAAGCATTTTGCCTATGCTCAGGTGTTTGACGCGAATGGAAACTACCGTCTTCTCCACAAGGTAAACGAAGTACATCACAAGCCCGAATCGGAAAGAAACGAATTTGATAAAGGCATACTCAAACTCGATGAGCGCATAAACATCGTTTTTTTGTTGCTGAACCACAAACTGATGGCGCTTTTCCCCAACGTGGATGATCCCAATCATACCTGGTACGCACCCGGCGACGATTTATCGGATTTCTCTCCGGAGGATTCCCTGTTTATTTCCCGTTCCCTGCCGCTGTATATATCCCAGGTAAGCCAATCGCTGGAAAGTGGCAACTGGCAGCAACCCAATGCTCTTATCGATTCCATAGCCGATTTTCAGCAAAAAGCCGATGTGGGCGGGCACATCCATCCGAAGAAAATCAACATGGAAATCAGTTACAACAAACAAAACGTGTTTGGCAAAACCCGTTCCGCGTATTTTCTTTTGGGCAGCGTGCTTCTTATCCTGGCTTTTCTCAGGCTTTTCAAAAACGTGAAATGGACAAGCATCCTGGTCAAAATTCTATTTGCAGGAATCTTTCTGGCATTTCTTTACCACACGTACGGAATGGGCCTGCGCTGGTACATATCGGGATACGCGCCGTGGAGCAACTCCTACGAAACCATGGTTTACGTTGCGTGGGCAACCATACTCGCGGGACTAATTTTCGGACGAAAAAGCGACCTCACGCTCGCAACCGCCACCATTTTCGGCGGAATAATTCTTATGGTTTCCGGCTTGAGCTGGATGGAACCACAAATTACCACGCTCGTTCCCGTACTTAAATCTCCGTGGCTTATGTTTCACGTTGCCGTAACGGTGGCGGCGTACGGATTTTTTGGAACGAGCCTCCTGCTTGGGCTATCCAATCTTGTCATCATGAGCGTTTCCCGAAAAGAGGCGGCGCTGCTCCGCATCAAGGAGTTGAGCATTATCAACAATATGTCGTTGCTGGTAGGGTTGACATTGATGACAATCGGCACGTTTCTGGGCGGTATTTGGGCCAACGAATCGTGGGGGCGCTACTGGAGCTGGGATCCCAAAGAAACCTGGGCGCTTATCACGGTGGTTGTTTACTCCTTTGTTACCCACGTTCATCTGGTGAAGAGACTGAATAATTATTGGTTCTTCAACCTCTCGTCGGTAATCGCGTTTGCATCGGTAATAATGACCTACTTGGGCGTGAATTATCTTCTAAGCGGCTTGCACTCATACGGCGAAAACGAAGGCGTATCGGCCATGTTCACCTATTTTTATGTGATTTTTGCCGTTGTAATTGCTTTGGCAATTGTTTCGTACAGAGGGTTTAAACGATTCAGCAATTTGTAATTTGTAATTACTAATTAATAATTAAAAGTTTATGATTAACTGGGGATTTATCGGTTGCGGCAACGTAACGGAAAAGAAAAGCGGCCCGGCTTTCCGCAAGGCCGATGGTTCGGGCGTGGCGGCGGTAATGCGCCGCGATGCTGCGTTGGCAGAAGATTACGCCCGCAGGCACAATATCGGCAAATGGTATTCCGACGCGGTTGCATTGATTAACGATGCCGATGTGAATGCCGTATATGTTTCCACGCCACCCGGATCGCACGCCCCATACGCCATTGCCGCCATGCGCGCCGGAAAACCGGTGTATGTGGAAAAGCCGATGGCGGCTTCTTACGAAGAGTGTGTGGCTATGTTTGACGCGGCGGAAGAAACGCGTGTGCCTTGTTTTGTGGCGTATTACCGCCGTACATTGCCTTACTTTTTGCGGGTAAAACAGTTGGTGCAAAGCGGCGAAATAGGGGAGCCTTGTGAAGTGAAAATTCATTTTGTGATTCCGCCTTATGAAACGGATTTACGCCGCGAAACGCTTCCGTGGCGGGTGAAGAAAGACATTGCCGGAGCAGGTTATTTTTACGATTTGGCTTCGCACCAACTGGATTATCTCGATTTCGTTTTCGGAGAAATAACCGAAGTGGGCGGAACGGCTAAAAACGTTGCCGGGCTGTACGATGTGGAAGATACGGTGGATGGCGAGTGGACTCATAAATCGGGAGTGAAAGGCAGCGGACATTGGGAATTTGCCGCTCCGGTAAACGAACGAACCGATGAAATAATAATTATCGGCTCAACAGGAACCATCCGCTTTTCCACCTTTCATTTCACCCCCATCGTACTCAATAACGCCTCCGGCGAAAAAGTATTTACCGAAGAAAATCCCGAAAACATTCAGTTTTATCTCATTCAAAGCATTGTAAATTACCTGAATGGGCACGGCGATTATCCCGTAAGCGATTTCCGCTCCGCCATGCGAACCAATTGGGTGATGGATAAAATGTTGGGGAAAACC
>JAUNRY010000251.1 GCA_030539475.1 Bacteroidia bacterium
TCATTCCGTTATTCCGGGTTTTCTTCTTCAATTTTTGCCGGCCGCCCCCCGCTAAAAAACTGTTTCAGCCCCTCGAAAATGTTGGTGGTGCCGGGCACGTTTTCTCCGCTCAGGTAGCGTATGTTGCGGTAAAAAGTGAGGGCGTTGTAGTAATTGTCGTAATCGAGCAGGATTTTTGTGTCCGAGAGCTGTTCGGCAATTCCTTCCAGCATCAGCAGGCGGCTTTCTATTTGCAGGCGCGCCTGATAGTCTTTTTCAAATTCCTCCTTATCCAAAAACGGCGGCACAAATTCAGGATATTGCGCCATAAAATCGCGCGCTTTGTTCACAAACAGTTTGTTTTGCTCGGCAATGCGGCCGTATTGGCGGCGCTGCTCGGGGGTGAGGTTTCGGGTTTTGCCCTCTAAAACAGAGCGGATAACGGCTCCCGCCTCGTCAATTCGCTGCAGTTCCTCTTCGGTGAACGCAATGGAAATCAGGTTGTCAGTTGCCATAGTTTTATGATTTTTAAGATTTGTTGCGGTGCAAATAAAAGAACATAATTCATACAAACCAACTATTTTTACATAAATAAAGTTAATATTTTCAGTCGAAAACATATATTTTATTAATTCTCCATACTACCCGCTAATCGGAAATTATCTTGTATCTTTGCATTCTGTTAAAATCAACCCCATAAAAAGATGAATAAAATACATTTTCTCTTGTTGTTTATACTCTTTCCGCTGTTGAGTACCGCTCAAAACAATACGGAAACCATCTCGTTGAACAACGGCTGGCAATTTTCGCAAACCGGAAAAGACACGTGGTACGAGGCAGAAGTGCCCGGCTCGGTGCAACGCGATTTAATACGCCACAACGTTTTGCCCGACCCGTTTTTCGGCACCAACGAAAAACGGGTGCAATGGCCCGAAGACGAAAACTGGGATTTCAAAAAAACATTTACCGTTACCGCCGGGCAACTTGCCCACGACGACGCCCTTCTCTTTTTTGAAGGGCTTGACACGCAAGCCGATGTTTACCTCAACGGATCGCGCATTCTGCGTTCCGAAAATATGTTTGTGGGGCATAAAATACCGGTAAAAAACATCCTCAAAGAAGGCGAAAACCGGTTGTTCATCCGCTTTTATTCGCCCATTCAATCGATGATGCCCGCGCGGCTGAGCGCCGGCTACGATTACCCTGCCGGAAACGACCATCGCGAAGAAAAACTGAGCATTTACAACCGCAAAGCGCCCTACCATTTCGGTTGGGACTGGGGCATCCGCATCGTGCAAATGGGCATTTGGAAGCCGGTTTCGCTCACTTTTTACGATAAAGCGCGCATTGATGATTTTTACGTGAAACAAAAAAACATCACCAAAGAAAAGGCGGAAATAGAAAACATCATCGAAATATTTTCCGTAAATAAAGAGCCCGTAGAAGCTACATTATTTGTCAATTACAGCCCAATCGAACAAAATAACCAGCCCCCGGCATTAACCAAAAAAATCACCTTAACCCACGGCAAAAACCTTGTAACAATTCCTGTGGAAATTGAAAACCCCGCGCTATGGATGCCCACCGGTTGGGGAGAGCAAAACCTTTACGGATTTTGGGCCTCTCTGCAAATTGGGAATCAGAAAGTTTCCGATAAAATGGTAACAACAGGTTTACGCTCCGTCCGCTTAGTTCAGGAACCCGATGAACACGGCCGTTCGTTCTATTTCGAGGTAAACGGCATCCCGTTATTTGCCAAAGGCGCCAATTACATCCCCGGCGAAATTTTAACCACGCAACAAGACAACGCTTTTTACGAGCGCTTTTTCGATAACCTGGAGGCAACAAATATGAATTTTGTGCGCGTATGGGGCGGCGGTATTTACGAGAACGAAGAATTTTACCGCCAGGCCGATGAGCGCGGCATTCTGGTATGGCAGGATTTCATTTTCGGGTGCGTTCCCTACCCTTCCGACGATGATTTTCTGAAAAACGTGGAAGAGGAAGCGATTTACAACATCAAACGGTTGCGCAACCACGCATCGCTCGCCTTTTGGTGCGGTAACAACGAGGTGGAAGAAGGGTTGAAATTCTGGGGCTGGGACAAACAATATCCGCCCGAAGTGATGCAGGAATGGTTCGAAGGATACGAAAAAACGTTCCGCCAACTCATCCCCAATCTGGTAAATGAATTTGACGGCACACGCAGCTACATCCACGGCTCGCCCTACATTCCCAACTGGGGAAAACCGGAAACCTTCGCTATGAGCGATGTGCACGATTGGGGCCTTTGGTACGGCCACCTGCCGTTTGAAGCAATGGCCGACCGCCTTCCGCGGTTCGCCAGCGAATTCGGGTTTCAGTCGTTCCCCGAAATGAAAACCATCCGCTCCTTCGCGCCGGAAGACCAATGGAGCCTGGAAAGCGATGTAATGAAAGTGCACCAGAAAGCATCTACCGGCAACTCGCTCATCAAAAAATATATGGATATGTATTACCACGAACCCCGCAATTTCGAAGATTTCGTCTATATCGGCCTTGTGATGCAAGGCAACGGAATGGAAGAATCGGTGGAAGCCATGCGCCGCGGGCGGCCCTATTGTATGGGCGCGCTGTACTGGCAAATCAACGACAGCTGGCCGGTGGTTTCGTGGGCAAGCATCGATTATTACGACAACTGGAAAGCGCAACATTACCGCATGCGCAACGTATTTGCACCGTTGGCGCTGGGCGTGAAATTTCAGGATAACGAACTGCGCTATTACACCATGTCCGATTATCTTACCGATGTGAACAACCTCCGGTTAACGGTGCAGGTGGTAGATTTTAACAAAGGCGTGATAAAAGAATTCAAAGAAAGAGTAAATGCCGGAGCCAATGCGAGCCAAATCGTGAAAACATTCAACGTGGCGGGCATAATTCCGGAAGCGGATAAGGCAAACACGATGTTTCGCGCTTGGTTAACAGACAGTAAAGGAAAAACTGTTTCCACTAAAGATTATTTCTTTTACTGGCCCAATAAACTCAATTTGCCGGAAACCAACGTAAATACTTCCGTTAAGTACGCCAACGGAAAATATACCGTTACCCTTACCAGCGCCAAACTGGCAAAAGACGTTTTCGTGGAAATCCCCGTTATGGGTGCAAAATTTACCGATAATTTCGTGAACCTGTTGCCGGGAGAGAAAAAAGTAATCGAAATCATTTCGCCCGAATTGAAAGCGTCGGCGAAAACGCCGATTACGGTAAGGCATGTGAGGGAAACGTATTAGAATATTTACGATTTTAGATTTACAAATTACGATTTCGAATTTGAAAGCGTATTAGATATAAATACAGTGCACTTTTTCGATTTTTCTGACAATAAATAATATTCCGCAACTACTCATAACTG
>JAUNRY010000252.1 GCA_030539475.1 Bacteroidia bacterium
AAATGAGAGAATGAAAAATTATTTCTTCACTTCGAACTGATGAATGGGATGGCCTAAATAATTTATAAACGTCATCTTCATTCGTCCTTTCTCGATTGAAATCACCGAGAAACCTTCATCCGAAGAGCAGAACTGTGTGTCGGGGCCTTTTACCGGTTCGCGCCCCAGAGAGCCCGACGCGTTTACCACGTATTGCACTTTTGTGCCGGGTTTGGTGAGGTGCTGAAACGTGTGCGAATGGCCGCCTATATAGATATCCACGCCGTATTTCCGCAACAGCGGATCGAGTTTTTTTATCAAATCTTCTTCATCTACCCGCTTTTCCTCCGAAACGTAAATGGGGTGATGCCCGATTACGATTTTAAATTTCTCCGTAGCTTTTGCCAGTTCCTCTTCCAGCCAGCGAAGCTGTTGGGTGCTGTCTTGCTCAAAAACGTCGCGGTATTTGTCGCCTTCTTCGTAATATTTCTGAATGAGCGGTGTGGTGTCAATAAAAAACACTTTTGCCGTGTCAAACTCATCCACTTCGTCGGGTTCCGGCTCGATGGTTTTGGTATAATACCTCGCCGGCATTGCCCAGCGGCGCGAAATCTGCGAATAGTCTATCACGGCTTGCGTGTTGCCCTGGTATTCGTGGTTGCCAAGAATGGCGTGCCAGTCTTCGCGTAGTTCCGGGTGGTCGTAAATCAGTTCAAAGTTGGTCATCCACAACGGGTCGTGCACGCTCTGCACGCCGCCCCAATGGTGGGTATCGCCCGCGGCGGCGACAAACTCAATGCCGATATCTTCGGCCAGTTGCCCCATTACTCTTGCCACGTCTTTTTGTTTGTAGTAACCGTTCCGGCCTAAATCGTTGCCGATAAAAAAGTTGTAGCCGTCGTCGTACGCTATCTCTGCATTAATTTTGTTACTCTGTGCATAAACAGTGCCTATCGTCAGAAGGACACTTAACAGGAAAAATGTTGTTCTTTTTTTGTTCATATTTTTATAAGATAAGAGAGCCAAGAGCCAGGAGTCAAGAACCAAGATTTTGGGAATGGCTGTCTGTCAGTCTTGCTTCTTGCTTCCTGGTTTTGATGACAGGCGGTGCAAGCACCGTCTCTACATAATTTAAAAATTCAACTTCACGCCGGCATCAAACCGGAAATTATAATGTTCCACCTGCATTGTTCTGTCTTTGTCGCCCTGATAATAACGCAGCGGCTGATTGAGAATGTTGTTTACGTTGGCAAAAACGTGCACGTGTTTACCCGCCTTTACGCTCAGGTTGAAATCGAGGTAATTTACGCTGTCGTAATACCTGTCGTAAAAAGCTTCTTCGCCCAGTTCATCAATAAAATCGGAAGCGAAGTTATACGACAATCGTGCCGAGAACAACCGTGCATCGTAACCCAGCGCGGCGTTGAAAGTGTGTTTCGGAGTTCCGGGCATACTCAGTTCATCGTTCTCGCGGCCTTCGTAATTGAAGTTTTTCACCGAGGAGTGGTTGTAGGTGTAATTGGTGTACACGTTGAAGTGGCGCAACACCCCGGGCAGGAAGGCGAGATTTTGCTGCGCCGAAACTTCAAAGCCGAATAAATCGGCATCGCCGGCGTTGATGGGGCGGAAATACTTGTCCCACGTGTGGCCGTTTACCTCTTTGTCTCTCAACCGTTCCGTTACAATAAAATCTTTGATGTCTTTGTAGAACACGCCTGCCGAAAACATACCGCCTTTGGTGTAGTATTCCGCCATTAAATCGAAGTTCATCGATTTTGTGGGGATCAAGTCGGGGTTACCCAGCGATATTTCGTCGTCGCGGTAATGCATCATTTGGCGCGGAGTTAAATCGATGTATTTGGGGCGCGCCAGCGTGTTTGTCCAGGCGCCTTTTACTTTAAAAGCATCGGTTACGTCCCATTTGGCGATTACCGAGGGCAATAGATTGGTGTAAGAATCGTTTTCGCCGTCAATGCTTTTTATTTCTTCCGATTTGTCGGGATTGGTAATCCACGTGTTTGCCGTATAGTGCGATGCGGTATGCTCCAGCCGCAAGCCCAGCACCAGGTCCACTTTGTCGTTCAGCCGTTGGTCGTATCGCACGTAGCCGGCATATATTCTTTCGGTGGCATCGAAATCGGCAAAATCGCTTTCCGGTATTTTTTCTTCTTTGTAGGCCGAATTTCCTTTCAGCTTTATATCGCCCAGCGGCGCTTTGTCGGGAAACATACCCAATTTATACGGGCCGGGAAGGAAATTGTCGCGCGTCATATCTTTCATATTTCCTGTAACCAACGCGTTGAACGCGTCTTCGTCAACGGGAGAATATTCGAACAGGTCTTCGTTGTTGCTTTTCGATTTCGATTTTATGCTTCCACCGAATGTTATGCCGTTTTTCCACGCGCCGGAAGTAGTAAACGGCAGCGAAAAATTCAATTTCCCGGATATGTCGCGGTCTTTCGTGTACTGGTATTCCTCGGTAAGCTCGTCCAGTTCCAGGTTGCCGAAGTTGTTCAAATCGGTACTGAATGCCGTGGCCATAGGCTTGCGGGAGTTGCTTAAATCGTTGTCGAACGTAACGTTTTCGGCTATGTAGGTGAGGTATCTCTCGTTGGGGCGCTCTTCCGATGCCTGCGCCAGGTTAACGCCCCAGTCCATTGTGAGCTTGTTGAAATGATGCTCCCCGTCTAACGTGAACGTGTAAACACGCTGATCTTCCAGCCGGGCATTCTTGTTGTTGGATGTGCCGAATTTCAATTGTTTGCTTGCCTCTTCCGAAACGAAATTGTTTCCGTCGGGCTCTATGTCTTTCAACCGGAACCGATAGCGGTTTTCCCAGTCGCGGCGTTTGTTGTACATTCCGCTGAACTCTATCTTGTGGTCGGGATTGAACACGTAATCCAACGCCAGCGAGTAGCTTTGGCGGTCGCGCTGCACGAAATACTGGCGCACTTCGTAGTTTTCCACGTACACCTGCCCCGCATCGTTTTTTTGCCACTCAAATTCCACGTTGTCCGAACCCAGCGGGTTGTTCTGATACGAGATGGCGGCCACCATACCCAGCTTGTCGTTTAAATACCTGTCGCCGTAGCTTAATCCTAAATTCAGCGTGGGTTTTTCCGAGATCAGGTTGTAGCCCGTACCCGCCATTGCCGTGATTCTGCGCCCGGTGGGTTGGCTTTTGGTTACCAGGTTCACCGATCCGCCAATGGCATCGGCATCCATTTCGGGCATAATCACCTTGTTCACCTCGATGGTTTGCACCATATCCGACGGGATAAGGTCGAGCTGCACGGAACGCATCTCGGCTTCTGCCGAGGGAACGCGCGTGCCGTCGATGGTAACGGAACTCAAATCGGGCGA
>JAUNRY010000253.1 GCA_030539475.1 Bacteroidia bacterium
CAGATATCAGATATGAGACATTAGACAGTTAGACATAAGATTATTTTAAAATGCGCCAGAGGGCTTCGAACCCTCTGACGCAAAACTCGAAATTCGAAACTCGAAACTAAAATCACCTCAATTCCACTTCCACCACATAGTCGAGTTCATCGGGAATTTTGTCGAATTTCAATAAAATGCCATCGGCATCCTGCGTGAATTTCACCGGTTTTTTATCGACAAACACGCGTGCTGATCTTACTTTTTTACCGTTGGTGGGCAGATAAAGCGATTTGTCTTTTAAGTTAAGGACATGAACGTAAAGCGTGTTTCCCTTTTGCGTGGTAACGCCCCAGTCGCGCGGAGTAACCAGTCCGCCACGGGTGCCGTAAATGGTTTCGCCGTAAACCTTTAGCCAGTCGCCCATGGCTTTGTAGCGTTGAATGGCAATATCGGGAAACGTTCCGTCGGGACGCGGGCCTACGTTCATCAACAAATTGGCGTTGTTCCCGGCCGCTTTTATCAGGTAATGAATGAGCGTTTTTTCCGATTTGTAATTCAGGTCGGTAATGCTGTAACCCCACGTGTTGTTCATGGTTTCGCAAGTTTCCAGCGGCAGTTCGCCGATAGAAGCCGTACCCGAAAAACCGGACGTGTTTTGCCCCGGCAAATCCTTCTCAAACGTTTGTCCGTCTTCGCCCTCCTGCGGAGCAAGGTGGTGGTTGCTGATGATCATACAGCCGGGTTGAATGCTGTGAATATGGTCGTACACTTCGCGCAGGCGCCAATCGAAATCGGCCGGTTGGTCCCATTGCCCGTCAAACCAAATGGCGCCAATTTCGCCGTAATTGGTCAGCAATTCGGTCAGCTGATTGATCATAAACTGATGATAAGTATTCCAGTTTCCCTGTTCAGTGCGCCCTACTCCACGGCCTGTGCGTCCGATGGGGAAATAATCGGGGCGGCGCCAATCGAGTTGCGAATAATAAAAATGCAGTTTGAGACCTTGTTTGTGGCACTCATCGGCCAGTTCTTTTATGATATCGCGTTTAAACGGAGTGCCGTCAACAATGTTGTAGTCCGATTCCTTGGTGTGGAACATCGAAAATCCGTCGTGATGCCGCGATGTGATGCAGATATACTTCGCTCCGGCGGCTTTCACATCGGCCACCCATTTGGCGGCATCGTACTTCGACGGATAAAACCCATCGGCCAGTTTCGCGTATTCCTGCCAGTTGATGTTTTTGTTGTTCATAATCCACTCGCCGTCGGCCATCATGCTGTAAAGGCCCCAATGGATAAATACGCCGAATTTCATGTCCTGAAACTCCGCTCTGTTTTTCAGGTTTTCTGCCGAGGGCACGTACGGCTGCTGGGCAGTTGCTCCTATCGCACAAAGCAACAGGGCTAATAGAGTAGAATGAATGCGTTTCATAAATGAATATTAAAGTTTGAAAATAAGTATAGTTATACAGATATATTAATCAACGACGCAACAAATTGTGAATGAATCACTTTTGAGCGTTCGTCTCCATAAAATGAAACAATCCGGCTATCGAGTCCAGATCCTTGAAATCTACGTTGTTTTCTTTGGAATACTGCTTGTAAAGCGCGCGCCGGCTGTTGTAGAATCGCCTGATTTGGCCGATGGACGTGAAATTTTTCCAACCCGAGCCGTTATCGAGCCAATAAACCGGATAAGGATTTACCTTATAATCGTCCGGAAGCTCCAGTTGATACACCCTGCCGTCGCCCATCCAGCTCGAATAAGAGGTGGTTGACGATGTTTGCGATGTGCCACCGTAAGCGGCCGGTTTGCCCGGCGGAATCACGCGGCATTTGTGCTGGATAAACAATTTATATCCGTTCTCATTAATGACTTCCGCGAATCGGTTGTTGAGAAGAACAAACTTGCGATTCTCTATAAAAACAGTGTCCAGCTGGTTAAGAACAACGTCTGCCAATGCCAGCACCTGTCCGTTCCGGTCGAAGACCATTTCTTCGGTAGCGGCGTTGAAATTGAGCATGGCGGGGTTTTCAGCGCCGTTTTTCATGAGCACGGTTCCGCTTTTAAATTCGGGGAAAATGTAGTGCGATATTTCTTTTCCCTGCTGCTGAGCCCGCAAGCCCATCGATAATACGAGAAACAAAAGAAACAATTTGTATTTCATTGTACTGTATTTTACTATGTTTTCTAACCGTAAAGATAAACGATATTCTTTTTATGGCAAAAAGTTTAACATTTCACTATTCCATAAAAGGTTTAAGCATAAAAACTTTTCAATCAATCATTTTTAAGCGCAACTTCATAATTTTGTAACAATTTGTGCTTATTTTTGCACAATAGCATAATTAACATTAACAGAAATCACAACTTAAAAAAATCAAACAATGAAAAAGATCACTCTATTTCTCGCAGCAGCATTCTTACTGGGCGCTTGCACGAATCAAAAAAATGAAAGCGGTTCAACCGCTGATAACGAAACGCAAACCGAAGAAACCATACAAAACACAGAGGAAAGAAATGCCGATGCTTTCACTTCCTTTAATCCCGACAACATTCCCGAAACCAATGCCGAATTAGGCCAATTTCCTTATTATACCGTGCCCGATTGGCTGAAAACCGGAGGTTATTCCGGTGAAAAAGAACTTGACTTCGCGTTGTTCGAATTCTACACCGGCACCGGTTTTTATCCGGTAGAAGGGCCTTTGTCCATTAAATATTTTAGTGTTAAAGGAGAAAATGAATATGAATCCGGTACTTGGAACGAATACAAGTTTGTGCAATCTTTCCGAAAACATTTCGAGAGCCTGGGAGCTAAAAAAATATGGGAAGGCGGCATTCCCTGGGATGCGTTCGATCAATTGGACACGGAAAAAAACAACACCGATTATTCTTTTAAGCATTCACACAAAGGAAGTCAGGACAATCAAGTGGTTTATGCCTTGAAGCAAGCCGGAAAAGAAGTGTTTTTTCTGATAGCGTCCAACAGCTCTTACGGCAGCGTGATAGTTGCGCAGAACGGCGAGTTTGAACAAACTATCGGCATTCTGAAATCTGATGAGATTAAAAAACAATTGGATGAAAAAGGAAAAGCGGTGCTGTATATCAATTTCGATACCGATAAGGCAACCCTGAAAGCCGAAGGGAAAGAGGCCGTTGCCGAAATTACAAAAACAATGAATAGCGACAACACGTTAGAAATCAGCATCGACGGATATACCGATAATACCGGAAGCGCCGAACACAACCTGAAACTTTCGCAAGCAAGGGCTGAAACCGTTAAAAAAGAACTCGTCCAGTC
>JAUNRY010000254.1 GCA_030539475.1 Bacteroidia bacterium
ATGGGAAATTCAAAAGCATTTATAACTATACCGCGCAAAGAATCTGGATACAGGCCTGTTTTGGAAAGAGTTACAGACTTTGGCGAAGTGGAGCAAACATTGAATCAGGAAGACCGGAAAGTGCAGGCGTCACGATGCATGGATTGTGGAATACCGTTTTGCCACTGGGCTTGTCCGTTGGGTAACCGTATGCCCGAATGGCAGGATATGATTTACAAGGGAAAATGGAAAGAGGGTGTGGAAATACTGCACGAAACCAATAATTTCCCCGATTTTACCGGACGGGTTTGTCCGGCGCCGTGCGAAAAATCGTGCGTACTGGCATTGCACGATGCCCCGGTTACCATCCGTGAAAATGAAGCTTCGGTTACAGAAATTGCATTCCTTGAAGGGATGATTCAGGCACGTCCGCCGAAATACCGTACCGGAAAAAAAGTAGCTGTAATCGGTTCCGGACCGGCCGGACTGGCTGCTGCGCAGCAACTTAATCGAAAAGGGCACACCGTTACCATTTTTGAAAAAGACTACCGGTTGGGCGGACTGCTTCGGTACGGAATTCCGAATTTCAAACTGAATAAAAACGTCATCGACCGCCGGTTGAAGCAACTCGAAGACGAAGGAATTATTTTCAAGCCCAACACCGAAATCGGGAAAAATATTTCCGGAGCGGAAATTATGAAAAAGTTCGACGCTGTATGCCTTGCTGTGGGTGCGGGTAAACCCCGCGATATTAATCCTGTCGGAAGAAATTTGAAAGGAATTTATTTCGCCATGGATTTTCTTTCACAGCAAAATCAACTTATCATGGATGAACCCATGTCAAATCCTGAGAGAATTTTCACCAAAGACAAGCACGTGCTCGTTATTGGCGGTGGCGATACGGGTTCAGACTGCGTGGGAACATCTGTACGTCAGGGAGCGGTGAAGGTTACGCAAATTGAAATAATGCCCAAGCCACCAGTCGGCAAAAATCCTGATACACCCTGGCCAAACAGCTATCCCAACATTCTAAGAACGTCAAGTTCGCACGAAGAAGGATGCGAACGCCGTTGGTTACTGAATACCCTTGAATTCAGGGGTGAGGGCAGAGCAGTAAAAGAAGCGGTGATAGAAGAAATTAAGTGGCAAAAAGGGGAAAACGGACGCATGACAATGGTTGGCACGGGTAATATTGAAGTAATAAAAGCTGATATTGTGTTTCTGGCATTGGGGTTCGTGCATCCTGTTCACGAAGGTTTGCTCAACGAGCTTGGTGTGGATTACGATGTCAGAGGAAATGTTTCCGTTGATAAGCAAAACCGGAGCTCGGTCGCTAAAGTTTTTGCGGCCGGCGATGCTGTTATGGGCGCAAGTCTGGTGGTGAAAGCCATTGCAAGCGGACGGAAAGTGGCGGAAGATGTGCATGAGTCGCTAATGAGTTAATAATCTAATATGCCAATGTGCCAATATGCCAATGTCTTGGCTCTTTGTTCTAATAGTCTAAAAATAAAAAAATATGTGTGGAATAGTTTGTACATTCAATATAAAAAAGAAAGGGGATGAATTGCGTCCCCGGCTGCTCAAAATGTCAAACAGGCTGCGGCACCGCGGGCCGGACTGGTCGGGGATTTTCGTTTCCGATAATGCCATTTTAGCGCACGAGCGGTTGGCAATTGTGGACCCTGAATCGGGTAGGCAGCCGCTTCTCAGTAAAGACGGAAAGTTGGTATTGGCAGTAAACGGCGAGATTTATAATCACAGGGAAATTCGCAAACGTTTCGAAGGGAAATACGAATTTATGACACAATCCGATTGTGAAGTCATTCTGGCACTTTACCGAGAAAAAGGCGCTGATTTTCTGGAAGATTTAAATGGCATTTTCGCTTTTGCGCTGTACGATATCGAAAACAACCGTTTCCTGATTGGCCGCGACCATATCGGGATTATCCCGCTCTATCAGGGATGGGACAAGGACGGAGCGTACTACGTGGCTTCGGAACTGAAAGCGCTGGAAGGATATTGCAACAAAATCGAAGAATTTTTGCCCGGGCAATATTATTACAGTCCTGACGGTAAACCTCAAAAATGGTATATTCGCGACTGGATGGACTACGAAAACGTAAAAAACAATGTTTCGAGTGTGGACGAGCTCCGTCAGGCGCTGGAAGATGCCGTGGAACGGCAGTTAATGTCCGATGTGCCGTATGGCGTATTGCTTTCGGGTGGGTTGGATAGTTCCATTATTTCGGCGGTTGCCAAGAAATTTGCCCGAAACCGCATCGAAACCAACAATATGGAAGAAGCGTGGTGGCCGCGCCTGCATTCATTCGCCATCGGACTGGAAGGGTCGCCTGACCTGGCCGCCTCGCGAAAAGTGGCCGGCCATATCGGTTCCATCCACCACGAAATTACCTATACCGTGCAGGAAGGATTGGATGCTATCCGTGATGTGATTTATCACATTGAAACATACGATGTTACCACCGTTCGGGCAAGTACGCCTATGTATCTTATCGCCCGCTATATCAAATCGATGGGCGTGAAAATGGTACTTTCGGGCGAAGGTGCCGACGAGATTTTCGGTGGTTATCTCTATTTCCACAAAGCACCGAATGCCGAAGAATTTCATAAGGAAACGGTGCGTAAATTAAGTAAATTGCATCAATACGATTGCTTGCGCGCCAATAAATCGTTGGCATCGTGGGGTGTGGAAGGCCGTGTGCCTTTTCTCGATAAGGAATTTATGGACGTGGCCATGCGCCTGAACCCGAAAGATAAAATGGCCGGGAACGGAAAAATAGAAAAACACATTCTGCGTCAGGCATTTGAAGATTATTTGCCTCCCGAAGTGGCGTGGCGGCAAAAAGAACAGTTTTCCGATGGCGTGGGCTACAACTGGATTGACACCCTGAAAGCGATTGCCAATGAACAGGTTACTGATGAGCAAATGACGAACGTGAAATACCGTTTTCCCATCAACCCGCCGTTGACCAAAGAAGAATACGTTTATCGCAGCATTTATTCCGAGCTGTTCCCGTCGGATTCGGCGGCGCAGTGTGTACCGTCTGTTCCCTCGGTAGCGTGTAGTACGCCGGTAGCGCTGGAATGGGACCTGGCTTTCAAGAAAAACGCCGACCCGTCGGGCAGGGCGGTGAGTACGGTGCATGAAAAAGGGTATAAATAAAACCGATTGAGTTCTAAAAAGAAAATCTGCTTTTTATGGATAAAATATGGATAATTTATAAATAATTCATATCTTTGTGAACGTCTTTATATGGATAAATTGCAGATAAGTTAT
>JAUNRY010000255.1 GCA_030539475.1 Bacteroidia bacterium
CAACAGACCTAAAACAAATTGGCGAACGCATAAAAGGCTTGCGCGACGCTGTGGATTATACTCCCGACGAAATGGCGCAACGGCTTGAATTGGAAACCGATACGTATTTAGCTTATGAAGAAGGCGTAAACGATATTTCCATTTCGCTCCTCAAACGCATTGAAAAGGAATTCAACGTGGATTTAGCTACGCTGATGTTTGGAACGGAACCGAAAATGACATCGTATTTCGTAACCCGAAAAAACCAGGGCTTAGCCGTTGAGCGGGTTGCAGCCTATAAATACCAGTCGCTCACCGCCGGATTCACCCACAACATAGGCGAAGTGTTTATCGTAACCGTAGAGCCAAAGGCAATGGATACCGATTTTTTCCTGAACATCCATCCCGGACAGGAATTCAACCTCGTACTCGAAGGCAGTTTGCTGTTCCACCACAACGGAAAAAACATCACCCTGAACGAAGGCGACAGCATCTACTTCGATTCTTCGCTCCCGCACGGAATGAAAGCACTCAACAACCAAGCCGTTAAGTTTCTGGCGGTGGTAATGGAGCCGTAACCTCCGTCTGAACCGATTACCGGTCTGACGGGTTAAAAAAATCGAATCACACTGCCGCTTTACACCCCGCAATTCATCATTATGTTAGAAAAATATTTAAAACAAACATCGTTCTCATCGCATCAGGATTTCGTTGAGAATTATAAAATAAATGTCCCCGAAAACTTCAACTTTGCCTACGATGTAGTGGACGAATGGGCAAAAACACATCCCGATAAACGCGCCCTCTGCTGGACAAACGACAAAGGCGAACACCGGGATTTAACTTTCGCCCAACTCAAAGAACTGTCCGATAAAACCGCATCGTTCTTCCTTTCCGAAGGAATTGGAAAAGGCGATATGGTGATGCTCATCCTCAAACGCAACATCGAGTTCTGGTACGTTATTCTGGCGTTGCACAAAATAGGCGCCGTGGCCATTCCCGCCACACATTTGCTTACAGAGAAAGACATTGTTTACCGCGCCAACGCTGCAAGCATCAAAGCCATCGTTACTGCGCAAGACGGCCATCTGGTTGAGCACGTGAACTCGGCAATGTCCAAATCGCCGTCGGTAAAACACCGGATAATGGTGGGCGATAATATTCCCGAAGGATGGATTTATTTCCAAAAAGGCATTGAAAACGCCCCGGATTTTGTCTGTCCGTCTGAAAGAACAAAAAACGAGGATATTATGATTCTCTACTTCACATCGGGAACCACCGGGCAGCCCAAAATGGTCATCCACGATTTCACGTATCCGCTGGGGCACATCACCACCGCGAAATTCTGGCACAACCTCCACGAAAACAGCGTGCACCTCACCGTGGCCGACACCGGCTGGGCAAAAGCCGTGTGGGGAAAACTGTACGGGCAGTGGATTGTGGGTGCGTGCGTTTTCGTGTACGATTTCGAAGGGCGGTTTGTCCCTGCCGATATGCTCGCGATGATATCGAAATACAAAGTAACGTCGTTTTGCGCGCCGCCCACCATTTTCCGCTTCCTCATCCGCGAAGAGTTGAGCAATTACGATTTATCGGCGCTCGAATACTGCACCACGGCCGGCGAAGCACTCAACCCGTCGGTTTTCGAAACGTTTTACAAACAAACCGGCATAAAAATGATGGAAGCGTTCGGGCAAACCGAAACCGCCCCCACCATTGTTACCTTCCCGTGGATGGAACCCAAGCCCGGAGCAATGGGCGTGCCCAACCCGCTCTACAAAATGGATTTGCTCACGCACGACGGCCGCTCGGCTGAAGACGGCGAACAAGGCGAAATTGTTTTCCGCACCGATGATGGCCGCCCGCTTGCCCTGTTTATGGGCTATTATCGCGACGAAAAACTCACGCAAAGCGTGTATGCCGACGACCTTTACCGCACGGGAGATATGGCGTGGCGCGACGAAGACGGCTATTACTGGTTCGTGGGGCGCACGGACGATATCATCAAAAGCTCCGGTTACCGCATCGGCCCGTTTGAGGTGGAAAGTGCCGTAATGACGCATCCGGCCGTGGTGGAATGTGCCATTACGGGCGTCCCCGACGAAATTCGCGGGCAGGTTATCAAAGCCACCATCGTTTTGTCGCCGCAATACAAGGACAAAGCCGGCGACGATTTGGTGCGCGATATTCAGGCGCACGTGAAAAACGTTACCGCGCCCTACAAATACCCGCGCATCATCGAGTTTGTGGACGAGCTGCCCAAAACCATCAGCGGAAAAATACGCCGCGTGGAAATCAGGGAGAAAAACAACTGACCGGAAACAATAAACCCGTTAAAACGTTACATATACAGTTTAAAAAATATTTTTATGAAAAGAGCATACGTATTTCCCGGACAAGGCGCACAATTTGTGGGTATGGGAAAAGATTTGTACGAAACATCGCCGCTGGCGAAAGAAATGTTTGAGAAAGCCAACGAAATTCTCGGTTTCCGCATTACCGACCTGATGTTTGACGGAACGGACGAAGACCTTCGTCAGACAAAAGTGACACAACCCGCCATCTTTCTGCATTCCGTGATTTTGGCCAAAACACTGGGCGACGATTTCAAACCCGATATGACCGCAGGCCATTCGCTGGGCGAATTTTCGGCATTGGTTGCCGCCGGTGCGCTCTCGTTTGAAGACGGACTGAAATTGGTTTATAAACGCGCTTTGGCAATGCAGAAAGCGTGCGAACAAAATCCATCCACTATGGCCGCGATTTTGGCGCTTGCGGATGAAAAAGTAGAAGAAATTTGCGCCGGAATAGACGATGTGGTGGTTCCCGCCAATTACAATTGCCCGGGGCAAATTGTGATTTCGGGGTCGATGAAAGGCATCGAAACTGCTTGCGAACAAATGAAAGCCGCCGGTGCCAAACGCGCGCTACCATTGAAAGTGGGCGGCGCATTCCACTCTCCGTTGATGGAGCCTGCCAAGGTGGAATTATCGGAAGCCATTGAGGCAACGCAGATATCCAAACCGTTGTGCCCGGTTTACCAAAACGTTTCTACCGTTGGCGAAACCGAACCCGAAGTCATCAAGGCAAACCTTGTGGCTCAGCTTACGGCTCCCGTTAAATGGACACAATCCGTACAAAATATGATTGCCGACGGCGCCACGGAATTTATCGAACTTGGCCCGGGAAGCGTATTGCAGGGACTGGTATCGAAAATAGACAAAAGTGTTGCCGTATCGGGGAAACAGTGAAAGAGATGTCAGATTTCAGATGACAGGTTTCAGATATCAGA
>JAUNRY010000256.1 GCA_030539475.1 Bacteroidia bacterium
GAAGCGCATCAGCCAATAGCGTGAGGCAACGCCCCGCGAAACTTCGACCGTGTCTCAGGCAAAAAATCAGCAAACGGATAGTTTGAATCCACATATTTTCGGGATGAGCCGATTTTGCCGGAAAATAATGATTCCCGTTCAAAAAAACTTTTTATCCGCTTTTTGTGTTAAAGATAAAAACAATTTAAACTTTCTTTTTATGAGTGCAATCTGGATTCTACTAATATTAATTGCTATTGCTGGTTTTGGTGTGCAGGCCATGCTGCAGAGCAGGTTTAAGAAATATTCGAAAATTCCCGTCAGAAGCGGGATGACAGGCCGTGATGTGGCGGAAAAAATGCTTCACGACAACGGCATTTACGATGTGCAGGTTATTTCCGTTCGCGGCCGCCTAACCGATCATTACAATCCTACCAACAAAACCATTAACCTGAGCGAACCGGTTTACGGAAGCAATAGTGTGGCCGCCGCTGCCGTGGCTGCTCACGAAACCGGACACGCCTTGCAACACGCCAAAGGCTACGCGCCGCTGAAAATGCGTTCCGCGTTGGTGCCGGTTGTAAGTGCGGCATCCAAATGGGTTACGTGGATTCTTCTGCTCGGCATTGTTATGGTTCAAACATTTCCCGCGTTGTTGTGGATAGGAATCGCTCTGTTTGCCAGCACCACCTTGTTTAGTTTCGTTACGCTGCCGGTGGAGAAAAACGCCACCAACCGGGCAATCCGCTGGCTAAGCAGCGCAGGCGTTACCGATTCGAGTAACCACAATCAGGCAGTAGATGCACTTCGTTGGGCAGGTTATACTTACGTTGTTGCGGCTTTGAGTTCGCTGGCAACGCTGCTGTATTACATTATGATTGCGATGAGCGGAAGCAGAAGGTAAATTTACGATTTTAGATTTGAAAAGCCGGGAAAATTATTCAAATTCGGAATTTACAAAAGATGGCATCATTATCGCTATAACAAAACCGGAGGATTTTTCTAAACAGAAAATAATTTATAGAGAAATCAGTGAAGAAATGAATGCTGTTTTAGACAGCAGTGGTTATTTCGTAAACAATAAATGTTATTTTGTAGTAGGAAGTAAATTAAGTTTTCTAACGTTATTATTTAATTCAAAATTATTTACGACCTCATTTCTAAATTATGCAAATATAACAGGAGGAAAAGGTTTTGATTTTCTTACTAAAATAAACGTACCACCTATTATCGATATAAATGAACAAGAATGCTTTCTTTTGCTTGAACGGATAGAAAATGATCCGAATAACAGCAAATTGGTTCGAGAGATAAATCTATTGATTAATTCTTATTATAAGTTGAACGAGGAAGAAACTAATTTTATTGAATCTCAATAAATCCTATAATTTCTTTTTCATCTTCAGTCAAGTCATATAAATCAAATATCATATTATCAATTTCTAATTCAAGTTGTGAAGTGTCAAATTCATTAGTTAAATTGTTCTGCATTTCCGAAATTTTATATCTGAAAACTGCATCTGTTTCATTAGAGACCTGAATTACAGGGATTTTATCAAAAAATATTTTTCTTAACTCTCTTGTTCCTCCCTGAAGTTCTGGAAAATTGTCTCGAAAGCAGAACTTAAATAAAGATGAATTAAAAAATGCAGTTAGAAAAGCTATATGAGTACCTGTTATCATGAATGATTTGTCATTCTGGAAAAACGCTTTTTCATCATAATAAAAAGGCATAAATTTTGTCATATTAGGGTACATTATTTTCTATTTATAAAAATCCTCCCAATATTGTGCTCCCCAGCGTTGCAAAGCATACCACTCGTAACGTATTCCGGTTTCGACTTTGTTACGATTTGAAAGTTGATCTTTATATTCTAATAAATGATTATAAACCGCAGAATATTGATTTTCAAACTCTTTCTCTGATTTTTCTGAAGCACCCGTAATTGAAAAATCATTATGCAAAGGAAAATGCCAAGGAATAAACAATAAGTACAAATCTGCAAAATCATAAGAATACCGCTTAATATCACGTCCCCTTAATATCGGTCGTATAATTTCTTCACTTTTTGGGTCTTTTTCAATCAGTTCTTTTCGCTTTTCTCCAGTTATAATAAACGCATCGTTGAACCCAGTTTTAATTCCGTAATTTATCTGTATATCCCAATCCTTTAATGGAGTTCCAATACGCTCAATTTTATCTTTAATCCGCTGTTCTATAGCACTTAATATTACCCAACTGTCGCTATGAATGAAGTTGCAAACACTGGTGCGTTGTTTAATATAATTGCTCATTCTCTATATTTTATAATTGTACAAGTTTTTTCTATGGAATAACTTTGTCGATTTTTGACTAATAAAATTAAACTCCACAATTATAAATCTTTAAAACTACATTAAAATGAACTACGGTTACATTCGCGTAAGCACAGACAAACAAACAGTTGAAAATCAACGATTCGAAATCAATCGTTTTTGTGAAAAACAAGAAATTATTATCGACCGATGGATCGAAGAAACCATATCAGGCAACAAAGACGTGGAAAAACGAAAATTAGGGAGACTTTTAAATCGGCTCAAGAAAGACGATGTCCTTATTTGCGCCGAACTTTCACGTTTAGGGCGTAATTTGCTAATGATTATGTCAATCCTCAATCATTGTATGAAAAATGATATCCAGGTATGGACAATCAAAGACAATTATCGTTTAGGTAGTGACATTAACAGCAAAGTATTGGCATTTGCTTTCGGATTATCGGCAGAGATAGAACGCAATCTTATCTCACAACGAACTAAAGAAGCCCTTGCACGTAAAAAAGCCGAAGGGGTTATTTTAGGCCGTCCAAAAGGTAGAAAATCATCCAAAGTTAAATTATCGGGGAAAGAACTCGAAATACAAAAACTTTTGGATAAAAAAGTATCAAAAAGTGCAATCAGTCGTATTTTAGGAGTCCATCGATTAACTGTCAGTAAATTTATTGAAGAAAAAATGTAATTTCTCTACATTCATAATTCAAGACGGCAGTTGGTTTCGTAATTGCCGTTTTGTTTATCTATTTGGATTACAGCTTATAGGGTTACTCGAAAATTAATTATGACATTGAGTTTAGCCACATTTATCAAAACAAAACGGGAGGAAGCCGGTCTCACGCAACAGGAATTTGCTGATAGAGCAGGTGTTGCACATACTGTTGTGCGTAAGGAAAAGAAAATTTGAGCCTATCAAAGGAAATCAGGTAATGATGTTTGGTAATAAGCTTGCACCCGTAAA
>JAUNRY010000257.1 GCA_030539475.1 Bacteroidia bacterium
AATTGATTTTGTTCTATCTTAAAGATGGAAAATATACAAAAACGTTGCACCGATTATGTTAATAAATACAAATTCGGCTTTTTTTTAGTATATTTCTCAAACGCCAACTACCACGTTTGGGATTTTTCAAAAATATCTTCCTTGGCACAATATGAATCGGACAACACTTAACAGCTCTGCGACTTGACAGAAGCTCCCATTCAAAAGTAATCGGGAGAACAACGGATATTCATAAAAATAAAAAGAAGCTGCCTTACAAATGATACAATTATCTTGTTTTGAAGACAGCCTCTATTATTGACAAATTTGTAAAAATTATCTCACCTCCCAACCCAATGCGCTGGCGCCAAGCACGGCTGCATCGCTTTCTTTGAGTTCGGAGAAAATAAGCCTCACTTTGTTTTGGAAAATGGGCAGTAAGTTTCTTTCCATCGATTCGCGGATGGGATTCATGATAAGATCGCCCGCTTTTGCCAGTCCGCCGAAAAGAATGATGGCTTCCGGACTTGAGAACGACACGAAATCGGCAAATGCCTCACCCAACATTTCACCGGTAAAACGGAAAATTTCTTTCGCCATTTCATCGCCTGCCATGGCCGCGTCGAAAACATCTTTAGAGGTAATGTCATCGATAGGGATATTGCGAAGCTGCGTTTTGGCGTCGTGCTGCATTTCCAGGTATTCGCGTGCCGTGCGCGCAACTCCCGTTGCCGATGTGTAGGCTTCCAGGCATCCCGCTCTTCCGCAACCGCAAATTCTTCCGTTGGCGCGGCGCATGATAACGTGGCCAAGTTCTCCGGCAAAGCCATCGTGGCCGTAAACCATTTGTCCGTTTACAACAATTCCGCTGCCAACCCCGGTGCCGAGGGTGATAACGATAAAGTCTTTCATTCCGCGGGCTGCACCGTACGTCATTTCGCCGATGGCGGCCGCATTGGCGTCGTTAGTGAGCGCCACGGGAATACCCACCCTGTCTTCCAGCATTTGTGCAAACGGAATAACGCCCTTCCAGCGAAGGTTGGGAGCAAACTCGATGCTGCCGGTAAAATAGTTGCCGTTGGGAGTTCCGGCTCCAATTCCTTTAATCTGGTCTTTAGTGGCAATGTCCTTGATTACATCTTCTATTACCTGGCCCAGTTCGTCCAGATAATCTTCCACTTCGGCATGTTTGGCCGTTTTAAGGCTTCCGCTGCGCAAAATTTGTCCTCTCTTGTCCACAATGCCTACTACGGTATTTGTGCCGCCGACATCGATACCTATTACATAAGGTTTATCCATAGATTTGTTTTTGTTTAGTTAGTCAATTAGATTAATTCTTGTTGCAAATATACGATTATTTTGCGAATTGACTTTCAAATTGAAAAATATTTCAAAATTGTTATTTATTTTCCATAGCTGTTATATTCCTCGTCCGTTACCGGCTCCATCCATACAACACTTCCTTTACTTTGTTGAGTAGAAATAGCGATGTGTATAAATTCGCTGTCGTGTGAAGCACCGTGCCAATGTACAATATCGGAAAGTATTTCTACTACGTCGCCCACATTAAGCAGTTGGATAGGTTTTCCCTGTTCCTGATAGTAACCTTTACCTTTTGTACACAACAAAATCTGACCACCCGGGTGTGAATGCCAATTGGTTCTTGCACCGGGCTCAAAAAAAACCTGACCGGCAGTCAAATCGAATTTTTCTTTATCGGTAACCAGCATATTCAACCAGGCTTCTCCGGTAAAATAGTCGTTGGTGATTAAATCGCCTTTGGGGAATATGTTGTTTTCTGTTTCAACAGCCCGGTTATTTTCTTTTTCAGCTTCATAGTTACATCCAATAAATATGAGCGATATCAGTGTTAAAAATAAAAATACCTTGTTCATAATAAGAAAGTTTTTGTTATTCATAAATTATTTTCCAGCACTTCGTTTACTACTTTCTGTGCCGCCTTGGCTTCCTTTTTGCCTAATGTTGATTTCAGAACAGTAATGAGTTGCTGTAACTGTTCCGGCGTAAGTCCTACATTTAAGCATATATTTAAATGAGACCGAAGCATGGGCTCCGCTTTGCCGATGCTGCTTATCACGGAGATGGTAACCAATTCTCTTTCGGCATAAGTCAGAACATCGCGTTCAAAAATATCGGCAAAAAGGTGCTCCTTGAGAAATATTTCTATTTCGGGGGCAAATGCCGAATAACCTGTTCTTGGTCCGTCTTGCGGTACTCCCGTAAGTTCTTCCAACACATCCTTACCCCGCTCGTACTTGGTTCTTTCGTCGGAAATGGGAGATGCGTCTGCGCCTATAACATCATTAATACCTTTCGCTTCGCGCTCATCCAGCACCTCCATGAAAGTTTGCAATCCGCGAATACTTCTCGGAAAACCGCAGTAGGCGTACAAATGTACGATTGCTTCTTTTATTTGATTTACCGTTAATCCGGCATCGAGCCCTTTGCTCAGAGCAGGCTTTAACGCTTGCAGGTCGCCTTTAGCCGTTATTGCCGCAATCGAAATCAGGTTTTGTTGCTTTTCGGTTAAAACTTTGTTATTACCGGTTTCATTTTGAGCTTTGCCATGAAACGATGTAAGGCTAAAAAATACGACCATTCCAATTAATTTTCTAACTGTTACTTTTTTTCTCATATTACAATAAATAAGCCGGTTTTTAATTACTGCCACGCGACATCACTCTGGTAAATGACAGAGACCCCAATTCCCAAACACCACCTTGCTTAACATATACTTCCGTAACGATAAACGGGTTACTTACTTCGTTTCCGCCCACTACGGCCAACAAATCTATCCTGTTTAAAAGAATAGCCGTGTTATCGATAATGTTTACCGAAACTTCATGAACATCTGCTTTTTTGTACCAGATACCTCCGCTTTTGATGACTTCAAGCTCCCGTTGCGTATCCCAACTTCCTCCCATGTGCACGAATTCGGCTTTCTCGTGGAAGAGTTTCGACAGTTCATCCACGTTTTTATCTGCCATCCATTGCCATTTATCTTCCGAAAGTTGAATGATTTCCTGTTCTGCAGTAGAACGGTTTTCGGTTGCGTTCTGTGCAAATAATACATGAGTACAAAGAAATATTAAGAATAATCCGATGATTGTTGTTTTCATATTTTCTGTTTTTTTTTTACAAATATTTCCCAAAAAACTCGTTGAGTTTATTCATTGCCTGATTTACATATTCCGGAACATAATACGTTTGAATGTGAGTGGCTTCCGGAATCAGGAATAACTCTTTCT
>JAUNRY010000258.1 GCA_030539475.1 Bacteroidia bacterium
CCAAATATCATTTGTAAAAGTCAATTATTGTCAATACAAGTTATTTTTGTTTTTTTGCTGAAAACTCCAGTATTTATCGGGTATAGAAATTCGGATAAAATGAGTTTCTTGTAAGAAAAAAACAATATCAGTAACTCAAAAATCATGAATAAAAAAATATCCATCTTTCTCTTTATACTTTTTGTCATCCAATTCTCAACCTTCTCGCAAATAAGCGTTAAAAACCTGAAATGCGAATATCTGGAAAACCCTATCGGATTGGATGAAACCCATCCACGATTTACGTGGCAAATGGAATCTCAAAAACCGGGAAATTCGCAAATAGCGTATGAACTGGTGGTGGGAACCATCGAATCGGAAGTTGCGGCGGGAAGAGGCAACGCCTGGGAATCGGGAAACATTAGCAATTCGGTAATTCCCGTAGTTTATGAAGGTGAAAAATTGAATCCGTTCACCCGATATTTCTGGAGCGTACGCGTGCAGGACGAAAACCAAGATTGGTCTACATGGTCAGATCCTCAGTATTTTGAGACGGGAATGATGGGACAACTGAGTTGGAAAGGGAAATGGATTACCGATACTTACGATTTCAACCTGAAACCGGCAGCTTATTTCCGTCGGGCATTCAAGGCAGATAAAATCATAAAATCGGCAAGGGCTTATATTGCGGTGGCCGGACTTTACGAACTATCCATCAACGGAAAACGCATTGGAGACCATCGCCTCGATCCAACTTACACGCGTTTCGACAGACGCAATTTATACGTAACTTACGATGTTACGGAAAACCTACAACAAGGCGACAATGCAATCGGTGTTTTGCTTGGCAACGGCTGGTACAACCATCAATCCACCGCCGTATGGTATTTCGACAAAGCACCGTGGCGAGCCCGTCCTAAGTTTTGTATGGATTTGCACATAACCTATTCCGACGGGACAAAAGAGATAATAGCAACGGACGAAAGGTGGCAAACTTCTGAAAGTCCGGTTATTTTTAACAGTATCTATACTGCCGAACACTACGATGCCCGAAAAGAACAACCGGGGTGGGATACTCCCAATTTTGATGCGAAAGGATGGCGGGGAATTTACACAACCGGTGCGCCTTCTCAAAATATTGTTGCGCAAGCGCTGCACCCGATTCGCAATGTGAGAGAATACCAAGCTGTGAGTTTGAAAAAGATAGACGATTATACTTGGCTGTACGATTTCGGTCAAAATATGTCGGGTGTAATTCGAATGAAGATAAACGGGCCTGAAGGAACCACCATTCGGCTCAAACACGTGGAACGATTGGATTCTGCAGGTCGGGCAGATATGTCGAATATCGACGTGCACTATCGTCCCACAGACGATTCCGACCCTTTTCAAACCGATATTCTTATTTTGAGCGGCAAAAAAGAAGATGAATTTATGCCCCGATTCAACTACAAAGGATTTCAATATGTTGAAGTAAGCACAGACAAACCGTTAAATCTGTCAAAAGAAAACCTGACGGCCTACTTTATGCACAGCGATGTACCGCCCATCGGAACAATAAATTCTTCCAATAATACGTTGAATAAAGCCTGGCACGCCTCCAATGCATCTTATCTCGCCAATTTATTCGGCTATCCCACCGATTGTCCGCAACGTGAAAAAAATGGCTGGACGGGCGACGCGCATATCGCCATCGAAGTAGGTTTATACAATTTCGACGGAATTACGGTGTACGAAAAATGGCTCGCTGACCATCGCGATGAACAACAACCAAACGGCGTTCTTCCGGCCATTATTCCGTCCAGTGGATGGGGATACCAATGGGCAAACGGGCCTGATTGGACAAGCACCATCGCTATAATTCCGTGGAATATTTATCTTTTTTACGGCGATACAAGGCTGCTGGAATTGTGTTACGACAACATAAAACGATACGTGGATTACATTGATGAACAGTATCCATCGGGATTAACCGACTGGGGACTTGGCGATTGGGTTCCGGTAAAATCGGTAACTCCCAAGGAATATACCTCAAGCACTTATTTTTATATTGATGCACTCATCCTCGCCAAAACAGCCAAATTATTTGGGAAAACGGCTGATTTCGAAAAATACTCCGCTCTTGCAGAGAAAATCAAATCGGAAATCAACAAAAAATACCTGAATCGTGAAACCGGAATTTACGGTACGGGCCTGCAAACCGAGTTAAGCGTAGCTTTGCACTGGGGATTGGTTCCCGAAGAGCTCAAAAGTAAAGTAGCTGCTAATCTGGCAAAACGGGTGGAGCAAGACAACAAGCACATCGATGTTGGATTGTTGGGAACCAAAACCATCCTGAACGCATTGAGCGAAAACGGATACGCGGAACTGGCGTACGAAGTGGCATCGCAGGAAACTTTTCCGTCGTGGGGTTGGTGGATAGTGAACGGAGCCACCACTTTCTACGAAAACTGGCCGCTGGATGCCGGCAGCGATATTTCGATGAATCATATTATGTTCGGCGAAATCAACGCCTGGTATTACAAAGCCTTGGGCGGAATTTTCCCGGATGAAAACCAGCCCGGATTTAAAAATATAATCCTTAAACCCAATTTCGTGTCCGGGTTATCGCATTTTGAAGCTACTTTTGAAAGTCCTTATGGCAATGTTGTTTCTTCGTGGCAAAGAAAAGGAAAAACAATTGAGTACAATGTAACTGTACCTGCAAACAGCACGGCAACGTTGCATCTAAACGGAAAGAACATCAGAGAAAATAATTCTTCACTTGAGAAAAACCCTTTAATTACAATTAAGAAATCCGTACCAGGCCAACATATTTTGAATGTAAAAGCAGGCTCATACAGATTTACTGTTAGATAAATAACCCGATAAAAAATATAATATGAAGAAGAGTTGGATTTTACTTCTTGCTTTTTTAATAATTGCAATCAACTTCAGTTTCAGTCAAAATAATTCGTCAAGCAGTTTAAAATTTATAAAGATGGTTTGCGAACACGAGGAATCCCCGTTATTGGTGGAGGGAGAAACGCCTCGTTTCGGGTGGCAATTACAATCAACGGAAAACGGTGTTGAACAAACTGCGTATGAAATAGAAATATTCGATAACAAAAACCAAAGAATCTGGAACTCGGGAAAAATAAAATCGGACAAAAGTCAACATATCCCGTATGCAGGAAAAACTAAATTAAATTCCGGTGAAAAATATCAATGGCGGGTGCGGGTTTGGGACAACAAAAACAAAAGCACCCACTGGAGCGAAAAA
>JAUNRY010000259.1 GCA_030539475.1 Bacteroidia bacterium
GGTGAGGCTGTCGAGCATTTCGGTTATCTGGTTTTCTATTCTCGTTTGTTCTTCCTCGTCTATGAGTTTGTCTTCGATGGTAACCTGGATGTTGAATGGCGCTTCGCGGCTGTCGTCAACGGCGATTAACCCAACGTGTTGCCGTTTGGTTTTGTAAATGTCGTACAGCCTGTTCTTTAGCGATTTAAAAAGGTAAAACTTAGTGTTTGAAACTTCGTTCAACAGGTGTTTCTCGGCGGCGAGTTTGCAGAAAACATCGTGAATTGCGTCCATAACAATCTCTTTGTCAAAGCCCAAATAAAGGGCATACGTGTACAGGTCGTCCACGTAAAGATTGTATATGGATGCGATGTTTTCTTTTTTCATTTATTTTGTAAATTTCTGCAAAACTGAATTACAAAATAAACGAAAAAGAACGAATAAAAAAAACGGCAATACCGGTTTGTAAATGACAGGCCTTCGGCGATAGGCGTTTCACGCGATAGAGCTTGGCTGATAGAACCCTACCCCGCTTCGCGGTACTCCCCTTTGTCAAAGGGGAGAGTAGGCCGGTGAATATATTCAACGTTACTACCCTTGATAACGGTGTCTTAATGCGAAAGTTTTACAATTCCCTTATCCAGATATTCCTGAAACTGACGGCGTCGCCGTGGTCTTGCAGCCGGATGGGGCCTTCGCCGTGTTCAATCACTTCGGGGAAGCCTATGTAGGGTGTGGTTCCCAAAATAATGGTGTTGTTTTGCAGCAAAATACCGTTTTGCAACAGCGTTACGCGAGGCGGAGTGCGATACGTTCCGTCTTTTTTGAACGTGGGAGCGGTGTAAATAATGTCGTATGTGTTCCACTCGCCCGGTTTACGCATGGCGTTTGCCAATGGCGGCGTTTGTTTGTAAACGCTTCCGGCTTGTCCGTTCACATACGTTTCGTTCTGATAGTTGTCGAGGATTTGAATTTCATAAACTCCCTGCAGAAAAACGCCGCTGTTGCCGCGTCCCTGGCTTTCTCCCCGAACTTCTTGGGGCGATCGCCATTCAATGTGCAGTTGGAAATCGTTGAATTTTTGTTTTGTCTGAATGTCGCCGGTTCCTCTTTTCACGGTGAAAACACCGTCGTGCACAGTCCATTCCGCGGCATTGCCCTTGGAGTTTTCCCATTGCGAAAGATTCTCGCCGTCAAACAAAACAATGGCGTCCGATGGAGCCGGAACGGCCGTTTCGTGCGCTTTTCCGGGCGTAATTACCGGCGGTTGCGGTTGCCAGTATTCTGACATTTCGGGTGTCATGGGAGCGCGTTGGGGATACTTTTTTTCTTGCGCGTTGAGCGAAAAAACGATAGCAAGGCTTGCTAAAATCAATAAGTTTAAGTGTTTCATATTCTGTATTTTTTGGATGTTATGCTTTTGGAAATTTCCAGGGTTGACGGTAATTGGGCTTGATTAATTTATCGGCTTCTTTGTTATTGAAAGTTTTTCTTTTGTCGTCATAGACTAAAGTCGATTTCACCCGTGCCGAAATATTGCCCAAGTGAGCGTATTTAGCGCACAGGCTGCCGTTATCGATGGTGCAGGCGGTATTGAAATCGCGTTTTTTTACGCATTCGATAAACTGCGCCACATGTTTCTTGTGGTCCTGATAATCAGGCTCACATATCGCGGGCTCTGCTTTGTTTTTCTCTGGAATAACTTCCCAGCCTTCGCGGTTAGCGACTAACGTTCCGTTGGTTCCTTTAAAGGCAAGGCCGTAATTTCTGCCGTAAGGCCCGGTTTCTGTTCCTGCTACGTTGTTCCACTGAATGGTGAAATCATCGAATTCGTAAATAACGGAAAGTGTATCGAACGTTTCGGCATAATTGTCGGGATATGCGAAGTTTCCGCCCGAACTAAGAACCCGGTTCGGCATATCGGTAACGTTCATTCCCCAAAGCGCCATATCGAGAAGATGCACACCCCAATCGGTCATCAAACCGCCGCCATAATCCCAAAACATGCGCCACGAACCGTGAAAACGTTTCTCGTTGAATGTTCTCATGGGTGCAGGCCCCAGCCAGAAATCAAAATCGATGCCGGCAGGAACCGTGCTGTCGGGAACCGGATTCAGAATGGTGGCGTAATTGAAGTTTGCCCAAACATTCACTTGCGCAATTTTTCCCAGCTTGCCGCTGTCGATATACTGCTTCATCTCATGCCAGTGATCGCCGCTTCGCTGTTGCTGCCCCACCTGCACTACCCGGTTGTGGTATTTTGCTGCCGCAACCATTGCGTCGCATTCTGCGATGGTGTTGGCGATGGGTTTTTCCACATACACATCTTTTCCGGCTGCGCAGGCATCGGTCATTTGCAGGCAGTGCCAGTGGTCGGGCGTGCCTATGATAACCACATCGATATCTTTCCTTTCCAGCATTTTCCGGTAGTCGCCATACAGGGCAGGCTTGCTGTTCCTTAACTTCTCTGCATCGGCCGCTCTTCTGTTCAGCACGTTCTGATCGATATCACAAAGTGCCACACAATCTATTTCGGGATTGATCAGGAAGTCCGCCAGGTTGCTCCATCCCATGCCGCGGCAACCGATCAAGCCAACGCCGATTTTATCGTTTGCACTTATCCGTTGAGCAAATAAATTGCTGTTTTGCAACATTGACGGAGCGGCCAATCCCACGGCCAGCGTTGAGACGGAGTTGCGAATGAATTTTCTCCTTTCCATTTATTCAGGTCTAAAAGATTTTACATGTGTTTTAAATAAAAATGAGTATCCGTTTGTTTGCCTAACTCGCCTGAAAGGGCGGCACTAAACAGCTATAAGTGCCGCCACTTCGGGCGGAGTTTTTTAGTTTTTTTTCCGTAGGCGAATAAGTCGCCTGCGGTTATGGAAATATGGCTTTTCAAGCCTATTTGGGTAATAAAACGGATATCCTTTAAATAAATAGTTTACGCACACAATCTCCGAGGAGATTCAAATGCAAAATAAACGAAAATTTTCGGTTAAAAAAACAAAAATGTAGAATTTTACTTGTCGGAATTAAAATTCCGGCAGCCTCTCCCTCGCTTCCTATTCCGGTATCAATTCAAATTCATATCCTTCGTCCACCAGCCATTCAATTGCCTTCGGTAGCGCGTAGCGGAGGTTCTTTTCGGCTTTCAGCGAGTCGTGAAAAACAATTATAGAACCGTTTCTCGCATGTTGCTTCACATTTTCCAAAACGCGTTCGGGAGTCATAAACCGGCTGTAATCGCGCGTAA
>JAUNRY010000260.1 GCA_030539475.1 Bacteroidia bacterium
TGTGCCGTTTTCCGGTTTTCACCGAATCGAGAAACAGCCATTTGAGCAGGCCGGTGTATGAATTGGTTTTTTCGCGAATTCCGCTGTAAACTTTTTCCCAAAACCGAGGCACGTTACTCATCAACGTGGGGCGTATTTGTTTGATGGTTTGTTGAATTTTGGTAGGATCGCGGTTTACGGCAATGGTAATTCCTTTGTGCAAACAATAGTATGTCCATGCTTTTTCAAAGATATGCGTCAAGGGCAGAAAGCACATCGACAGGTCTTTGTCGGAACATTGAGTGAGGCGAGTATCGTGAATTTTAAACGCCTGAATAAAGTTATCGTGCGTCAGCATCACGCCTTTGGGTTCTCCGGTGGTTCCCGATGTGTAAATAATTGCTGCCAAATCCGAACCTTTTAATTGCCGCAGGCGGGCGTTGACGAGTGCCAGCGATTCGGAATTATCGCCCGTGGTAATAAAATCGTCGAAATAGACCGATGTTTTATCCTCCGGTTTCAACACTACGTTATTGTCGAAAACAATAATTTTTTTCAACACCGAGCTTTCCTGCTGAACCTTGTAAGCGTTGTTGTACTGGAATTGCTCTCCTACAAAAATCACTTTCACCTGCGCATCGTTTACGATGTATTCCACTTGCGAGGGCGACGATGTAGCATACATGGGCGTCATAACAGCCCGGTTGGCATACGCCGCGAAATCCGTAATGAGGTATTTGGCGAGGTTTTGGGAATAAATGCCAATATTATCTTCGGGTTTAATCTCCATCTCGGCCATGGCTTGCGCCGTTTTCATTATTCTTTCCGAAAATTCTTCCCACGATATATGCGTCCATTTACCGTCCGACTGTAGAAACTTCAACACCGTTCTGCCTTTGTATTTCTGTGCCTGATGGTGGATTAACTCGCCCAAGTGATAATAAGCCATGACTTTTGATTTTTTTATTTTTTCAAAGTTAATCCAAATTCAAGAAAATCAAAGCAAAACACTGTGTTTTTTTGCACAGAAAAAGCCAATTCCATCAAGCTTTTCTCAAATATTTACTTAACAATCTATAAATATGGAAATTAATTAACTACACTTAACGCGCTTTTAGGCATTCGAATAAAACAATAATATTATTTTTGCCACAGAATTTATGAGAAGATTTATTCAAATATGGTTTCTTTTTTCTGCAGTCGCGGTTTTCAACTCGCAGGCGCAGGATTTAATTGCTGACAATTCCACTCCGGCAACACAGCAATCTACGCTCTATTTGCTTCCCAACGTGTATCCCGCCATTATTATTGGCAGCGACACCGTTGCGTGTATTCATCTGCACGATTTCATCAAGTATTCGCCCATGCGGTTTGCCAACAACAGGCAACAAGCGCAATATACCCGTTTGATTCGCGATGTGAAGCGAACCCTTCCTTATGCCAAGGAAATAGCCGTTATCATAACCGAAACGTACGAATATATGGAAACGTTGCCCGACGACAAAGCGAGGCAACAACACCTGAACAAGATGGAGAAATACCTGATGGCCGAATACACGCCTAAAATGCGGAAACTGACCCGTTCTCAAGGGCAACTACTAATGAAACTGGTGGACAGGGAAACCAACTCATCCTCGTATCACATTATCGACGCTTACATGGGAAGCGCCAAAGCATTCTTTTACAACGCCTTCGCGAGCGTTTTCGGCAACAGCCTCAAAAGAAGATACAATCCTTACGATGAAGACCGATTAACCGAACGCGCCTGTGTGATGGTGGAGCAGGGAATTTTTTAACCAAGCGTTTGCCAAATTTCATTCGTATCTTTTTAATTGCTAATTTTGCAGTCGTTTTTTACTGAACTGACAAAATGCTGAAAAAATTTCTGAAAGAGTTTCAACCTACTCTATTCGTATCTCTTAAAAATTATAACAAGGAAAAATTTACAGCCGACTTAATGTCGGGGCTGATTGTGGGCATTGTAGCCCTGCCGCTGGCCATTGCCTTTGGAATTTCTTCGGGCGTTACTCCCGAAAAAGGAATTATTACGGCCATCATAGCGGGTTTTATCATCTCGTTTCTGGGCGGCAGCAAAGTACAGATAGGAGGGCCAACCGGTGCTTTCATCGTTATTGTTTACGGCATTGTGGAACAATACGGCGTAACCGGCCTGGCTATTGCCACCGTCATTGCCGGAATCATGCTCGTATTAATGGGCGTATTGAAGCTGGGAACTGTTATTAAGTTCATCCCCTACCCCATTGTTGTGGGATTTACGGCAGGTATTGCGCTTACCATTTTTTCCACGCAGATAAAAGATTTATTCGGGCTAAGCATCGACAAAGTGCCGTCCGATTTTTTTGCGAAATGGGGCGTATATTTCCAACAAATAGGAACCATAAATTGGTGGGCAACAGCTATTGGCATATTGAGCGTAGCTATAATTTTCCTCACACCAAAATTCTCACGAAAAATTCCCGGCTCGCTCATAGCTATTGTGTTGATGACGGTTGTAGTTCTTGTAATGAAGAGCTATTTCGGAATTACCGGAATTGAAACCATTGGCGACAGATTCATAATAAACAGCCAGTTACCTCAGGCAACACCCATCGGGTTTAGTCTCGAAAGTATCCGGATGCTTTTTCCAGCGGCATTTACCATCGCTATGCTGGGAGCCATAGAATCTCTTTTATCGGCCACCGTAGCCGATGGGGTGATGGGCACGAAACACAATTCCAACGTAGAATTAATGGCGCAGGGCGTGGCAAATATCGTAACGCCGTTTTTCGGCGGAATACCGGCTACCGGAGCCATTGCCCGCACAATGACCAACATAAACAACGGCGGGCGAACACCTGTGGCGGGAGTTATTCACGCCATCGTGTTGCTGCTCATATTGCTGTTTCTGGGCGATTTAACCAAGCACATCCCCATGGCCTGTTTGGCCGGAGTTTTGGTGGTGGTGGCCTACAACATGAGCGAGTGGCGAACGTTTCGAACGCTGGCAAAGCAATCGGGAGGAACGCTCGCGGTTTTGCTGACGACCTTTGGGCTGACGGTGGTTTTCGACCTCACCATCGCCATCGAAGTTGGCTTGCTGCTGGCCGTTTTCCTGTTCTTGAAACGCATGAACGAAAGCACACAAGTTTCCGTAACTACCGGGAAAGTAGATATTTCGAAAGAGATAGAATCGCATTCGGGAAACCTGCAAGACGAGGTGCTGCATTTGCCCAAAGGCGTGGAAGT
>JAUNRY010000261.1 GCA_030539475.1 Bacteroidia bacterium
CTATGGCAAAACAAAACTAAAAAACTCCGCCCGTAGTGGCGGTACTTATGGCTGTTTAGTACCGCCTTTCAGGCGGGTGATGGAGGACACCCCGATACCGTATGCTGCGTTCGTTCCTCACTTGCATACGGTTATGAAAATTTCGCCTTTCAGGCGAATTAGGCAAACAAACGGATTTCACTCAGTTGCTCCTTCGCCCGGTCGCCAAGTCGTTAAATGACATTATCTCCCGGCGAAACATATCCGTTGGAAATGCAGTAAAACGTCAGTCCCGAAACGGTTTTGATGCCGGTTTTCGATATGATGTTTTTGCGGTGAGAAAGCACCGTGTTGAGGCTTATAGTTAGCTTGTCGGCAATTTCTTTGTTCAATCGTCCCTGCACGATGAGTTTAAGCACTTCTATTTCTCTGTTTGTCAACTTGTTGTTTGCCTCATGAAATTTATGATCGTCGGCAAACGCGTGGTTCAGGTGCTCAATGTGCCCCGAATCCAGCTCCCTGAGTTTGGGGCGAAGCACTTTTTCCAGCAGCCGGTTGTGGATGGCCAACTCCTTTTCCAGCGCGGTTATGGAGAAGATAACGGCGTAAGCGAGGTTCTGGTTGTAGTTTCCCGATATGTGTTTGATGATGATGTTCTTTAAATCGTGCAGAAGCTCGTTCGGATAATCGTTGATTTGCTCCAGCCCCTGATGCAAATGCTCCGCCAACTCCGATTTGAACTGATAAAATAGTTGATGCAGCAGTTTCAGCTCATCGTTTTCTCCGCCGCTCATGGCGATAAACGGCGTAAAGTGCTTTTCGAGGTTGGGAACCGATGCCTGCATATAGTTTTCAACCGCTTGTTTCAGGTAATCCACAATAAGCGACACATCAAACGCGTCTAAATCTTTTCCGGGATCGTATTCCTTGTCCAGGTACACATTCAGTATCGACAATATAAAATCGATATTCAAGTCATTCTCCCGGCAAATTTTCTCAATCGTCATATCCCCTACTCCCAGCCGTATGCCAAACCTGTTAACCACAGGAATTAGCTCGGTGTGCTCGGTAAGTAAATCCGACAAAACTACGTTTTTTTTAATGCCTGCCATTTATTTCGGGGAAGTTTTTTGTGCCGCGGCATACAACCGATTGCGTTTGCTCTCCTTGTAAAAATGCCGGATAGTATCCATGGGGTGAAGAAACATCATGCGAAAGCCGGAAAAGCGCATCACCTCCTGAATTTTCAAGCGCATATCGCTTTTGTAGCAATGGATGGAGCACGATCCGCACGTGGGTTTATTTTCGCCGAAGGGACAATTCTCAAGCCGTTTCATGGCATAACTATCCAACGCGGAGCATTCTTCGCACAATTCCCCTACGGGTTTGTGGTTTGCCCGGCAATAGATCGATATCATTTTGCTTATAACCTTTTTCTCGCCTTCGTTCATTTGCTTTTCCAAAAGAATCGGTAAAAGTAAGAATTTTATTTTTTTCGACAAAATGTTTCGGTTGTTTCGCCCCCGCGAGCCTGAGCTTGTAAGGCATATTTTTATCGAAACCTCTCTATATGATTCAATAAAAATATATAAATAAAAAGAAAAGAATTATCTTTACAAAAAATTTCTTAAATATTTATGATCACAGGAGAAATACGCAACAAAATAGATGCTATTTGGGATACGTTCTGGACATCGGGGATTACCAACTCCATGACCGTTTTGGAACAAATGACCTATTTGTTTTTCATTAAGATATTGGACGATGCGCAGGTAAAACAAGAAGCAACCGCTTCCATATTTGGTGCAGAAGTTGAAAACCCCACTTTCCCCAAAGGAGATTGGGTGAATCCGCAAACAGAAAATGTTGTGTCGTATCAAAATATGCGTTGGAACACATTCAAGAATTTTGACCCGCAAACCATGCTCACCACCGTGAGGGACGATGTGTTTATATTTATCAAAAACCTGAACACAGGCAAAAACTCGTCATATTCGGCTTTTATGAAAGATGCCACGTTTCTGATACCCAACGAGCGTACATTGACAAAATTGGTGGACGGAGTGAGCGGTCTTGATATGGAAGACCGTGATACGATGGGTGATGTGTATGAATACATCCTCGGAAAAATGGCAGCCAGTGGTACAAACGGACAATTCCGAACACCACGCCACATCATTAAAATGATGGTGCAGCTGATGAAACCCACGCTCAAAGACACCGTTTGCGATCCTGCGATGGGTTCGGCAGGATTTATAGTAGAAAGCGCCCGCTACGTTGCGGAAACTTATTCCAAAGAATTACTGAAAACCGAAAACGCGAATCACTACAAAAACAATATGTTTTTCGGGTTCGATACCGACCAAACCATGCTTCGGATTGGAGCAATGAATATGATGCTTCACGCGGTGGAAAACCCAAATATCGAGTGGCGCGATTCGCTGTCGGACGATAACAAAGACGCTGAAAAATACACTTTAATTTTGGCAAATCCGCCGTTTACAGGTAGCCTCGATTACGAAGTGGTAGAAAAATCGCTGCTTACGCTTGCCAAAACCAAGAAAACCGAGCTTCTGTTTCTTGCCTTGTTCCTGCGTTCGTTGCGGTTGGGCGGAAGGTGTGCAAGCATTGTTCCCGATGGTGTGCTGTTCGGCACAAGCAACGCGCACAAAGCCATACGGCGTGAGTTGGTGGAGAACCAAACCCTGCAAGCCGTTATTTCCATGCCTTCGGGTGTGTTTAAGCCGTATGCAGGAGTTTCTACGGCCATTCTTATTTTCACCAAAACCAATGCAGGCGGCACAGGCGATGTGTGGTTTTACGATATGAAAGCCGACGGATATTCCCTCGACGACAAACGTACCGAAATAAAAGATAACGACATTCCCGATATTATCAACCGTTTTCACGCAGTTTCAGATGGTCAGACATTCCTGTCTGATACAACGGACAAGAATGTCCGTTCACCTTTATACGACCGAAAACAACAATCTTTCCTTGTGCCGAAAGCCGATATTGTGGCCAATGATTACGACCTGAGTATAAACAAATACAAGGAAGTGGAACGTGTTAAAGTGGTTTATGACAATCCCGAAACTATCCTGCAACGGATTGAAGATTTACATAACCAAGTGGCGGAAGCAATGGCGAAATATAAAACAATGGCCAACAGGTAAACAGACATTCGGGTAAACAGA
>JAUNRY010000262.1 GCA_030539475.1 Bacteroidia bacterium
ACGGAAATTGTATCGTTCCATACCGAAATCTCCCACAAAATTACTTTCTTGATTCAAATAGCCGGCGGAAACCATGTAGGTGGTATTTTCTCCTCCACCCGATACGTTTAGGTTGTAATTTTGATGGAGCCCTTTTTGCATTATCCTGTTGAAATACCAATATTCTTCGCTTTGATGCTCGTAAAGATCACGTATTTGTGCAGGAGTAAATGCGGGAGCACTTCCCACGTTCATGTTTGCCTGATTTCTGTACATAGCGTTTTGCCATCCTTCCACCGGTTGAAACAAAATGTGTGGATTCTGATAACCAACCATGCTATTTAATGTAACGTTTGGTTTTACTGCTCTTACACCTTTTTTGGTTGTAACCAAAATGACTCCGTTAGCCGATCGTGAACCATAAATGGCCGCACTGCCGGCATCTTTCAGCACCGAAACATTTTCAATGTCGTTGGGGTTCATATTATTCAGCGTATTAGTGCTTGATATAAGTCCATCGATAACAACGAGCGGATCATTATTACCCATAGTGCTTATCCCGCGAATATTGATGCTCATGGCATTATCATTGGGATTCATGTTTCGTTGCTGAATAATTAAGTTTGCCGATGCTCCTTGTAATGCCTGCATCGCGTTGGAAACAGGCCTGTTTTCAAACATATCCGAGACTACTTGGTCTACTGCGCCTGTAATACTTCTTCGCTGCCGAGTTCCATAGCCAATAACCACCACTTCATCCAAAGCTTTTGTATCTTCCTGTAAAACAATGTCGAAACTTGTTCTGCCGGTTGTGTTCACAGTTTGGCTCAAGAATCCGATATAAGAAATGGTAATGGAGGCATTGTTTGCTACGTTGAGTGAGAAATTACCATCAATATCCGTAACAGTTCCATTGGTTGTACCGGCTTCAACAATATTTGCGCCAATTATGGATTCACCTTGCGCATCCACAATTCTTCCGGTAATTTGTTTTCCGGTCTGTTGCTGTATATTGGTCGAAACGGTTCGCTCGATTTCCTTGAACGGAGACGCTCCTTTCGATTCATACACCACAATCTGTTTATCCAAAACCTTGTAGGTGAGTCCGGTATTGGAAAATATTACATCCAGAATTTCCGATACATCTTTCGCGTTAGCGTCAACATTTACTTTTTTGTCAATCATTTTTTCGCTGTTATCCGAAAAAACAAAGATGAAATCACTGTTTCTCTCAATCTCTCTACAAACTTCTTTTATGGAGGCCGATTTCAGATTGAAAGTGAATTCTTGTGCGAAACTGTCTGATGCTTGCATAAACAGAACTCCACAGAATAAGAAGAATAAAGTTATTCTCATGATTTTTAGGACGTGTTTTAAATTATTGAGAGGCTCTGTCCCCTCAATACAATGTTTATTCATATCTTTGTACGATTTTAATTATTAATAATTTGGGTAATTAAATTCAATTTGGCCGGGCGATATTTGCGGTATCGTTCGGCTTTTTGTTTTTCACTAACATCATTTACAGTTGTTCATAGGCTTTTGAGTTTTAATCAGTTTCATTTGTAATTAATATTTCATTGTTGCTTTTTATATACTTTGTCGATGACAGGAGGCTCACGGTAGTCATCACATTGTCCAGATTTTCCGACAAGTGGATTTTTCCGGTACAGGTGCGCCTTTGTAGATTCACATCGTTGTCGTAATCGAACGAGAGGTTGTAGTATCTCTCAATTTGTTTCAAAACCTCCGTCATAGGCGTTTTGTTGAATTCCAAATATCCGTTTTTCCAACTGATAAATTGGCTTGCATCCACTTTCCGGGTATTGAACGTGCCGTTGTCTGCATAAACGGCTTGTTCGTTGGGCGATAAAAATATTTCCTGCCGGTTTTCCGGCTGCAAGCTTACGCGGCCTTCCACCAGTACGACAGATTGTGGCGAATCGGCATAGGCGGAGAGGTTGAATTTTGTGCCGTGTACCCTCACCTTAAAATCGGAAGTGCGCACGTGAAAGGGTTTTTGTTTGTTTGGCGCCACTTCAATGTACATTTCGCCCGATGTGAGCCGGATTTCCCGATTTGTTCCGCTGAACTGCGCCGGAAACTCCAATACGGAACCGGAGTTTAGCCACACTTTGCTTCCGTCGGAAAGTGTTAGTGTAGAGCGTTTTCCGTAGGGGACGATAAGCGTATTCAGCGATTCGTTGGTGAGTTCAACGGTTTTTTCTTCGTTATTCTGGATGATTTTCGCTCTTCCGCCTTCATCGAAGTTTACTTGTACATCGTTTTGGAACGACATGGACTCTTCGCCCGTAATCAATTGAATATCTTCGTTATTTAACAGGCTTCCGACAATTAATTCCTGATTGGGAGAATCGTCGGCTTGCCTGTTCTGAGAAAGAAACAGGTTTAATCCGATAATAACTAAGGCTACGGCGGCACACGAGGCTACGGAAAGTTGGATTATCCGACGGATTTTTGCCTTTTTCGCCGATTGCTTAATGGTGGATTGAATCTTATTGAGCAACTGCATACTTTCGGCCTCGCTCAATGTGCCTTTGTTTAATCCGGTTGTTTTCAGATAATTAATGGCCTGTGAGATTTCTTTATTCAGATGCGGATTTTTTTCGATAAAATCCTCCCACCGCGTATTCAATTCCTTGTTGGGCGTTAATTGCCAGAGGATAAATTCCTTATCTTTTAAAAAATCGGTATAACGTGTATAATTCGGCATCGTAAATCTATCTAATTGTAAATATACTCGCTTATGGTCTTAATAAATTCAGTTATCAGACTTAAGACCGCTACGCTGGCAGATTTTTGTCTAAAATCTGATAGTTGATGTCTGATGAACGCATCATAATAAATAGACGACAATCGGAGAAATTTATCCCCTGTTTTTTGTAAAATCTTGTAAATTTAACATTTTAAGGTTAAGAAAGCAGAAACAGAAAAATGAGTGGGCCGTATTTTTCGCGCAAGTTTTGCATGGCTTTCGAAAGGAGTTTGCGGCATCCGTGAATGCTTATGTGCAGCAGCTCGGCTATTTCGGGGTAGTCGTATTCCTGAACGTAGCGCAGGTACACAATTTCTCGTTGCCGTTCGGTGAGGCTGTCGAGCATTTCGGTTATCTGGTTTTCTGTTCTCGTTTGTTCTTCCTCGTCTATGAGCTTGTCTTCGATGGTAAC
>JAUNRY010000263.1 GCA_030539475.1 Bacteroidia bacterium
GCGGCCCGCGGATTGCTTAACGAAACAAAACTCAACGTTATTATCCGTCCGCGGGGCGGCGATTTTTTGTATTCGGAACTTGAGCACCACATTATGCTCAAAGATATAGAAATCTGCCGAAAATTGGGCGTCGACGGCATCGTTATCGGCTGCCTCACCGCCGAAGGCGATGTGGATATGCCGCGTTGCAAAGAATTGGTTGACGCCGCAGGCGAAATGAGCGTAACTTTCCACCGCGCTTTCGATATGTGCCGCCATCCGTTCAAGGCGCTCGAAGACATTATTTCGCTTGGTTGCAACATCATTCTCACATCGGGGCAGCAGCCAAAGGCCGAACAAGGTGTTGAACTTCTGGAACAATTGGTTAAACAAGCCGGCAACCGAATCGTCATTATGCCCGGAAGCGGCGTAAACGCACAGAATATAGCGGAAATTGCCCGCAAAACCGGAGCCAACGAATTTCACCTCTCTGCCCGCGAATCGGTAGAAAGCCAAATGGAATACCGCAATCCGAACCTGAAAATGGGCGGCGCAAACATTGTCATCAATGAGTACGCGCAGGACATAACCAGCGCGGCAAAAGTAAACCAAACACTGCAACAATTACAAAACCTCTGAAATTATTTACTTAATACAAACAATTATATGAAAAAAACAGGACATTTTATTTTGTTTTTTATGGCTGCTTTTCTTTTCGTTTCCTGCGGAAGCACGGGAGAGAATAAGAAAACACAACAGGCAAATTATCAGGTTGTGCCCCTTCCGTCTGAAATTACGATGGCCGAGGGCGCACCTTTTGTGCTTAGCTCATCCACCAAAATTGTTTTCCCCGAAGGAAACGAAAAAATGCAGCGCAACGCCGAGTTTTTGGCAGATTTCCTGCAAATGTCAACCGGCGTTAAACCCGGCGTTTCCACATCCACTTCCGACAACAACGTTATCTTACTGCAAGTGGGCGGAATACAAAACGATAACGCGGAAGCGTATCAACTGACAGTTAACGAGAACAGAATTGTAATAGACGCCGTGAACGAAGCCGGCGTTTTCTACGGCATCCAAACCTTGCGAAAAGCAACGCCCATCGGCAATAATATTTCGGTATCGTATGCGCCCGTGGTTATCAACGACGCGCCCCGCTTCGGCTACCGCGGTATGCACCTGGATATTGCGCGCCATTTTCAATCGGTGGATTTTATCAAGAAATACATCGATTTAATTGCTATGCACAACATCAATCGTTTTCACTGGCATTTAACCGACGACCAAGGCTGGAGAATCGAAATTAAATCCTATCCCAAACTCACCCAAATAGGTTCGCAACGCAAACACACGGTCATCGGAAGAAATACAGGAGAATACGACGGAAAACCTCACGGCGGCTTTTATACGCAGGAAGAAATTAAAGACGTGGTAAAATATGCCCAAGAAAGGTACATATCCGTTATCCCCGAAGTGGATTTGCCCGGCCATATGCTGGCTGCATTGGCGGCTTATCCCGAGTTAGGCTGCACGGGCGGCCCCTATGAAGTGGAAGCCACGTGGGGCGTTTTCGACGATGTGCTTTGTGCGGGAAAAGATTCAACTTTCCTATTTTTGGAGGCTGTCCTTACCGAAGTAATGGAAATGTTTCCCTCAACCTACATCCACATCGGCGGCGATGAATCGCCAAAAACAAGATGGGAAGAATGCCCCCACTGCCAGGCCCGCATCAAAGAACTCGGTTTGCGAGACAGAGACGGCCACACGGCGGAACATTACCTGCAAAGCTACGTAACAGCCCGCGTGGAAAAGTTCCTGAACGATAACGGGCGCAGCATCATCGGCTGGGATGAAATTCTGGAAGGAGAACTGGCGCCCAACGCCACCGTTATGTCGTGGCGCGGGATGGAAGGCGGAATACAGGCAGCGCAAATGGGTCACGATGTAATTATGACACCCACAACCTACGCCTATTTCGATTATTATCAGACACAGCACACCGAAGACGAACCCTTTGGAATTGGCGGTTATCTTCCGCTGGAACAAGTTTACAGCTTTGAACCCGCTCCCGATGTTTTAACGGCCGCACAAAAAGCGCACATCCTTGGCCCGCAGGCAAATTTATGGACGGAATACATCAAGGATGAAGACCACGTGGAGTATATGGTACTGCCACGCCTGGCAGCAATGTGCGAAGTGCAATGGATGCAACCCCACAAGAAAGATTATGCCGGTTTCCTCCACCGCCTGCCGCAACTTTTGGCGTTGTATGATAAGCTGGATTACCATTACGCAACGCACGTATTTGACGTGATGCCCACGTTAACGCCCAATTTCGATACCAATGCACTGGACGTGGAATTTAACACCATCGACAGCGCGGCCGTATATTACACATTAGACGGAAGCGAACCCACCGCCTCTTCCACAAGATACGAAGGCAAATTCCCCATCAAGGAAGAAGCAGAATTAAAAGCCGTTGCCATTCGCGAAAACGGCGTAAACAGCAAAATATTTTCCGAACAGATACACATCAGCAAATCCACTTACAAACCGATAGAATTGCTCACAAAACCGGCACAGAACTACTCTTACACCGGCGCAGGAATGCTGGTGGACGGACTGAAAGGAAGCGGCACCAATTACAGAACCGGCCGCTGGATGGGGTTTCAGGGAGAAGACCTTGTGGCCGTTATCGATTTGCTGGAAGCAACCGAAGTTTCTTCGGCAGAAGTGCGCAACTGCGTGGTAACGGGCGACTGGATTTTTGACGCGTCGGAAATCATCATCGAATCGGGCAACGATTCCACCTTTACCGTTGTGGACCAAGAAAGATACATCGATTCAAATAAAGACCATTGGGCCGATGTTTCTGTTCATAACCTTACCTTTGAACCGGTAACCGCCCGCTATTTCAAAATTACCGTGAAACCCGCCGTAATGCCCGCCTGGCATCCGGGCAAAGGAAACAGGGCTTATATTTTTGTGGATGAGATAAGGTTGGAGTGATTGGGAGTTACGGGTAAAAAGCAATCAGAAATAATTGAAAAGGATAAACGCACCGGAAAACATTTTTGGTGCGTTTTTTCTTAGCGGTAAGATTTTATTATCCTTGGCAGGTATTTTTTCTTCTTGCGGCGTGTTTTGCTGTGCTTGCGAGGTGTTTTT
>JAUNRY010000264.1 GCA_030539475.1 Bacteroidia bacterium
ATTCTCTATGGGCGCATCTTTTTATTTGGTTAACGAGTATCGAAAGCAAGAGTATTATTATTTCTACAACTTTGGTCTTTCAAAAAAATCGCTTTGGATTATTACGCTCGCATTTGATTTACTGCTGTTTTTCGGTTTAATGATTTTAACCTATCAATTCAGATGAAACACACGTTGGAAATAAGCGGAATGCGGTTGTTATTCGGAGAGCGGTTGATTCTTTCGGATGTTTACCTGAAAATTGAAACCGGAGATGCTATTGGGCTTTTGGGCAGAAACGGATGTGGAAAAACGTGTTTAATGCGCGGCGTTTATGGCACGCTGGAGTGTGAAAAATCCGTTATTATCGATAATGCTTCTGTTTATGAGGCCTACAAAAAACCAAATTTAATACGATACCTTCCGCAACATCATTTTATTCCGAAACGGCTTACGCTGAAACAAGTTTTTCGTGATTTTGCAGTCGATTTCCCCCCTTTTTCAGCGCTATTTCCTGCATTTCAGGGGCGGGAAAATACCAAAATCGGCCATCTTTCCGGCGGAATGTATCGATTGGTGGAATTATACGTTATCATCAAATCCGACACGAAATTTGTGTTGCTCGACGAGCCTTTCACGCACATCAGTCCCGTGCAAATCGAAACTATTCTGCCTGTTATCAAAGAAGAGCGATCCCGCAAAGGTTTTTTGATTACCGACCACTTGTTTAAACGCATTCAGGAATCTTGCAATCAAACGTACTTGCTCCTAAACGGAAAAACCCATACGGTGGAAAACGAAAACGATTTGAAAAGGTTGGGATATATTTATTTTGAATGAACAGCGCATGGCGGATTTGCACCGTCTTGCGCGTATTTCTTTTTTTCCGCTAAGCGGATTGAAACCGCTGAGCGGAGATTATTCCACTTTAAACCTGCTGACCAACGAATTTCCCATTTCATCCACCACCGTCAGTACGTGTTCTCCCGCATCGGGCGAAAGCTCCATTTGATGCACATCGGACGTTTCGCCGATGTATTCGTTATCCAAATGCCAGAAAACGCGTATCGAAGGATTTCGATGTGCCAGTTCAAAAACCGCTTTTCCGCGCGAACCGTCTAACTGTTTGGTGATTTTAATATTGGAGTTGGGATAAGGATAAATAAACTGCATCAACTCTCCCGATGCACCATCGCGACATTCGGGAGAAAACGGCGGTAGCGACCGATACGCAGGATGTTGCTGCTTGTAGTACCACTCCCACGATGGCGGCAGCACAAACCACGGAACCGAACGAATTCCTCTGCCTGCGGCACAATGTTCGTAAACCCGATAACGCTCGTCTTCCGATACGTGAACAAGCTTGTGATAGTTACAAACGTTTCCCTGCACCGCTTTTATCGGAGCCAAAATAGTATCTGCCGATGAAGGCGGACAATGCAATCCCAGCAGGCATCCGCTCTCGCGACAAACAACCACTTCCGTTAAATCGGCATAGGGCGTTTCGAACCACGATGTAGGCGGCAACAAGTTGAACAAATCGAACATCACTTGCGCCGACGTGCGTGCGCCTGTTAATCCCGGACGGCCTTCGCCACTCGCGTTTCCCGTCCACACCGCTACTAAATATTTCGGCGTAACGCCCACCGCCCACGCATCGCGAAACCCGAAACTCGTGCCTGTCTTCCACGCCACTTTCCGCATCGAAGGGATAAATTGCCAGTCAATTTCCTCGGGACGGTTGACGTTGGTCAGCGCTTCCAGTGTCAGCCACGCGGCACCGGCACCAAACGTAGAGACGCGATTAATCGCGTCTCTATCACGCATCAGTTGAAATTCATTATTCGGTGAATCAGCAACAGCGTGCGCCATATCCGCATACGCCTGCGCTACATCCCACAACGTGCCTTCCGCGCCGCCCAAAATAAGCGAAAGTCCGTAATATTCGGCAGGGCGGTTTAATGTCGTCAGTCCGGTTTTCTTCAAAAAATCGTAAAATTTAGGCACTCCGTATCGGCGCAATGAAACCACCGACGGGACATTCAGCGAACGTGCCAGCGCTTCATCGGCATGAACGGCTCCGTCGTATTGCAAACTGAAATTTTTAGGCGAAAAACCGCCCACGTTGATGGGGATATCGGGTAACAACTCGGTGGGCAAAAGCACGCCTTCCTGCAACATAGCGCAGTAAAGAAACGGTTTAAGGATACTACCCGTACTTCGTGGCGATTGAATAACATCCACCTGATTTCCCGATTGCTGATTACTGAAATTTACATTTCCGATATACGAAAGGACTTCGTTTTTCTCTAAATCGACTATCAAAGCTGCCAGATTCAGGATGTTGTTTTGCGAAAACTCGGTATTCCAGCGTTCCAACACATCGTCGGCCTGAAGCTGCAAACCTTTGTCTATGGTAGATTGCACGTGCGTTCCCGCTTGAGACAAATAAAGCCGCGTAACCAAGTGCGGAGCAATTTGGGGTAGTGGGTGCGGGGTTTCGGGCAACGGTTCGGCGGTTGCCAACGTATAATCGGTTTCAGAAATAGTACCCGCAGCAAGCAATTTTTGGAGCAAGCGGTTTCGTTTGGTAAGCAATCCGTCCCGATTTTTCCCAAAGTGCATCAACGACGGCGAATTGGGTAAAACGGCCAGCGTGGCCGCTTCTGCCCACGAGAGAGAGCGGGCATCGTGCCCGAAATAACGCCAGGCAGCCGCATCAATTCCAACCACGTTTCCACCCATCGGCGCGTGGGAAGCGTACAGCGCGATAATTCGGTTTTTGGAGTACGACAGTTCCAATCGCGTAGCGAGAATAATTTCAATAAACTTCTCGAAGTAGGTGCGTTTGTTTTTCCGCATCAACCGTACGGTTTGCATCGTGAGGGTACTTCCGCCGCTCACTACCCTTCCCGTTTTGATATTTTGCACCATCGCACGCCCCAGCGATAACGGATTCACTCCGGGATGATACCGAAAATAGCGGTCTTCAAACGCCATCAGACAGGTTTTGTATTTATCGGGAACGCTATCGGTTGGCGGAAATCGCCACTGCCCGTCCGATGCGATGCGCGCGCCCAATAACTCGCCGTTTCGGTCTGTAACTAATGTGCTGTAAGGCGTATCGAATAACGGACTGGGAAGGGAAAAGATGTACCA
>JAUNRY010000018.1:0-7577 GCA_030539475.1 Bacteroidia bacterium
TTGGTGGTGATAAGATGCACGTTCCTGTACAATCCGGCACCGGGATACCAGCGCGATTGCTCTTCGTTATTTTCGAGGCGGACGGCAAGCGTGTTGTTTTGTCCGTTGGGATTTATGTAATCTGTGATATCGTAATAAAACGTGTTGTAACCGTTGGGCCAAAACCCTACTTCTTTGCCGTTGACATACACGCGCGATTGGCTCATTGCCCCATCGAACTGAATTTTTACCCGTTTATCGGCAGAAAAACCGGGAATGGAGAAGTTGTTTCTGTACCATCCGGCGCCGGTAAACGGCAATCCGCCGGTGCGGCCGTAATGTTCAATGGCGGTGGTTTGCCCGTCCTGAACAATTGCCATCCGATGGATATCGTTTTGTTTGTCGAACGGGCCGTAAATGGCCCAATCGTGCGGCACCGTTACCGATTGCCATTTGGAATCATCGAAATTGATGTTAGATTGTGCCGCGTTGTCTTCGCGGGTAAACTTCCACCCTTTTTCGAGGGTGATTTGGCTGCGGGTTTGAGCTTTAGTAATAGATGTTGTTGCTAAAAACAACACAGCCGTTAAAATTAGAGTTAATCTCATAAAAGTGATTTTATTTAAATTTGAATTATAATCGATAAAAGCAATTTTTCAATCCAGCGGTTTTATCATTTCTTCAGGCCGGACCCATTTATCGAAATCTTCGGCAGTTACGTGTCCCAACCGGATGGCTTCTTCTTTCAACGTGGTTCCGTTTTCGTGCGCGGCATTGGCAATTTCGGCGGCTTTGTAATACCCGATTTTCGGGTTGAGCGCGGTTACGAGCATCAGGGAATTATTCAACAATTCATTGATTCTTTTATGATTCGGCGTTATCCCCGATACGCAATGCTCGTTGAACGAAACAGCCGCATCGCCGAGCAACCGGGCGCTTTGCAAAAAATTTGCCGCCATTACCGGTTTAAAAACATTCAGCTCGAACTGCCCCTGCATTCCGGCTACGCCGATGGTAACATCGTTGCCCATCACTTGCGCGCAAACCATCGTGAGCGCTTCCACCTGCGTGGGATTCACTTTCCCCGGCATAATGGAAGAGCCCGGCTCGTTGGCGGGAAGAATGATTTCCCCGATGCCGCTGCGCGGACCCGATGCAAGCAAACGGATATCGTTGGCTATTTTGTTCAGCGAAACGGCTACCTGCTTCAAGGCTCCGTGTGTTTCAACAATGGCATCGTGTGCGGCAAGCGCTTCGAATTTATTTTTCGCGGTTACAAAAGGTAATCCCGTAAATTCGGCAATGTATTTCGCAGCCAACACGTCGTATCCTTTTGGAGTGTTTAATCCTGTTCCCACAGCCGTTCCGCCGAGTGCAAGTTCTGTTAAATGCGGCAATGTATTTTCAACGGCCCGAATGCCGTACGCCAACTGCGCGGCGTATCCGCTGAATTCCTGTCCCAACGTTAACGGAGTTGCGTCCATCAGGTGCGTACGCCCGATTTTTACAACCTCTTCCATTTCGGCAGATTTTTTGGCGATTGCTTTCTGCAAATCGCGCAATGCCGGCAAGGTAACTTCAACCGTTTTTTTGTAACACGCAATGGCCATTGCCGTGGGAAATGTATCGTTAGACGATTGCGATTTGTTGACATCGTCGTTCGGCTGCAGCGTTTTCTCGCCTTCCCCGATGGTTTTTCCCGAAAGTTGCTGCGCACGGTTCGCAATTACTTCGTTCACGTTCATATTGCTTTGCGTGCCCGAACCGGTTTGCCAAATCACCAACGGAAATTGGTCGTCAAGTTTTCCTTCGAGAATTTCGTCGCACACTTGCGCGATCAAATCCCGCTTTTCTTCCGACAAAACGCCCAACTCGCAATTGGCATAAGCCGCGCCCTTTTTCAGGTAAGCGAACCCGTAAATAATTTCAAGCGGCATCGAGGCGGGAGGGCCTATTTTGAAATTGTTCCGCGAACGCTCTGTTTGCGCACCCCATAATTTATCGGCAGGGACTTTTACTTCGCCCATCGTATCTTTTTCGATTCTGTATTTCATTCAATAAATTGTTTGATTTCTTCATAACAAAGAAACGACTTTTTGGGCAATAGACAAAACTTGGTTTTAACGACTATCATTTTTTATTGTAAAATATAGATTAATTTTGAACAAATTTAATGATTTAGTGTTCATCCTTTAATCCAAAGAATATTTTCTTGGCCACAATTATATTTATTCGATTATTAAAAGCGCGCATTTTTTTCCAAACTTGAACGATTAGAAGAATTTATTACTGATGCCTAATTATTTACCCAGGCCTCAGAAAGCAACAGAACTGCTTAAAAATTTTTAAGCAAATAGCTAATCTTCAAAAAAAACAGTTGAGTTGAATAGTCAACAAATATATTTTAATAACATTTTAATATGAAAAAAACAGCTTTATTATTTGCAATCGCATTAGTATTTATTAACAACACTAGTGCACAAAAAATTAATGGAAAATCTTGGGATTTGAGAGATGGAGCGCTCTTAGATGGCAAAACCATTCTAAAAGCTAATATGCTGGGATGGGCTACGCGTAATATTGGATTTTACGGAGAACGTATTCTTACTAAGAACATCAGTGCTATAGTGGGAATAAACGTTATGCCGCAGGGAGGAATTCCCTATATTAATAATTTCGTTACCGACGACCCTCAAATCGAAAATATAGAAATTGGCACATTTTCTTTTACTCCTGAACTGCGTTTCTATTTAAATAGATCTGGTTACGGAAGAGGCTTTTATATTGCGCCCTATTATAAATATGAACGCTACAAAGTTTCCAATTTTCTGATAGAACTTGAAGACGAAAATAGTACGACGAATGAAATTGATGTTAGCGGCAACCTAAATACGCATAGCGTCGGAGCTGTCATCGGAGTACAATGGCTGTTAGGCAGAAAGAAAAATATTGCACTTGATTGGAGCATTATTGGCGCTCATTACGGTTCAAATAAAGGCTTTTTTAATGGAACTTCTACCTTTGAAATGTCTGATGAGGAACAAGCGGATTTAAAGGACGAAATTACAGATATGTTTAACGATATTGAGCTATTAGGGAAAAAAATGACCGAAGTAGAAAGCGTTAATGTAACTTCTAATTCGGCAGAAGCAAGCACGAAAGGCCCTTGGGCTTTTATTCGAGCGTCACTTTCGATTGGGTATAGATTTTAGCTTAGAATGTTAAATTATCAAAAATCCGCTCCATTTTAATTTTTTACAATTATATTTGCATCAAAATAATCAAAAAATGAATATTTCTTTTACAAACGGATATTGGTGGCGCAACTTACAACTCATTCAGTCGTAAGGGAAAACAGCCGTGTCTTTAAGTAAAAGAAAACAGAAATAAAGAAAGAAAGCCTGTCGCACCTGCGACGGGCTTTTTTCGTTTAAAATTGAACAAAAACAAAAATATGCAGAACTTTTTAGTTGACAAGTTGGGATTTTACGGTGATTTTGGAGGAGCGTATATCCCCGAAATCCTTCATCGGTGCGTTAGCGAGCTTCAGGGTTCGTATCTCGAAATTCTGGAAAGCGAATCGTTTAAAAAAGAATTTGAGCAACTGCTCCGCGATTACGTGGGCAGGCCGTCTCCGCTTTATCTCTCCAGTTATCTTTCCGATAAGCACGGCTGTAAAATCTATCTTAAACGCGAAGACCTAAACCACACCGGCGCACACAAAATCAACAACACCATCGGGCAAATTCTTATCGCCAGGCGATTGGGCAAAACCCGCATCATTGCCGAAACCGGCGCCGGGCAACACGGCGTGGCAACCGCCACCGTTTGCGCGCTGATGCAGATGCAATGCATTGTGTATATGGGAAAAACAGACGTTGAGCGGCAAGCCGTGAACGTGAAGAAAATGGAAATGCTGGGAGCGAAGGTTGTGCCGGTAACATCGGGGAATATGACGCTGAAAGACGCCACCAACGAAGCCATCCGCGACTGGTGCTGCAATCCGGTCGACACGCATTACATCATCGGATCCACCGTTGGGCCGCATCCTTATCCCGATATGGTTGCCCGCCTGCAATCGGTTATCAGCGAGGAAATCCGCAAGCAACTGCTGGAAAAAGAAAACCGTGCGGTTCCCGATTACCTTTTCGCCTGCGTGGGCGGAGGAAGCAACGCTGCCGGAACCGTTTATCATTTTCTGAACGATGACGATGTAAAAATCGTACTCGCCGAAGCCGGCGGAAAAGGCATCGACAGCGGAGAATCGGCAGCCACCATTCAAATCGGTTCCGTGGGAATTATTCACGGATGCAAAACACTGGTGATGCAAACCGAAGACGGCCAGATAACAGAACCTTACTCAATCTCGGCAGGGTTGGATTATCCGGGAATCGGCCCCATTCACGCCAATCTGGCCACAACAAAACGCGCCCGAATCATTGCCGTGAACGACGACGAAGCCCTGCAATCCGCTTTCGAACTCACCCGCTCCGACGGAATTATCCCCGCGCTGGAATCTGCTCACGCACTCGCTGCGCTCGATAAAGTCAGCTTCAAACCCACCGATGTGGTTGTGTTGACGCTTTCGGGAAGAGGCGATAAAGACCTGGAAACTTATTTCAAATACGAATCAACAATCCAATAGAATATGACTTATCCATTCAAAACCAACTGCAAAAAGGTAATGGGCGATTTGCATACGCCGGTAAGCCTTTACCTGAAAATCCGCGACGCGTTTCCGCAATCGGTGCTGCTGGAAAGCTCCGATTACCACGCCAACGAAAACAGCACGTCGTACATCGGGCTGAAACCCATCGCGTATATCGATATTAACCGGGGCGAGTGCATTGAAACTTATCCGGATGGAAAAATTGAAAAAAACATCCTTTCCAAGGAATTTACCATTTCCGATGCGCTGAACGGTTTTATCGAAAACTTCAATATTTCCGGCAACAACGCTTCCTCGCTCGGGCTTTTTGGTTACACCACGTTCAATTGCGTGAAATATACCGAGAATATCGACATAAAAGAGAGCACCGAAGACCGCAACGACGCGCCCGATATGCGCTACATTTTGTACAAATACCTGATGGTTTTCAATCATCAGAAAGACGAGCTGTCGCTTATCGAATTGCTCGCCGATGGCGAAGAAAGCCAGCTTTACAAGGTGGAAAACCTGATAAACGCCCGCAATTTCGCCTCGTACGATTTCTTTACCGAGGGCGAAGAATCAAGCCCCATCACCGACGAACAATATAAAACATACGTTCGCCAGGGCGTGGAGCATTGCCACCGCGGCGATGTGTTTCAGATTGTGCTTTCGCGGCGCTTCGCGCAAGGGTTTTCGGGCGATGATTTCAAGGTGTATCGTGCGCTGCGAACCATTAATCCGTCGCCGTACCTGTTTTATTTCGACTTTGGCGGATTCCGCATTTTCGGTTCATCGCCCGAAACGCATTGCCAGATAAAAGGCAGAACAATCAGCATCGACCCCATTGCCGGAACCGCCAAGCGCACGGGAAACCTGCAGGAAGATGCCGAAGCTACCGAACGGCTGAAAAGCGACCCCAAAGAAAACGCCGAACACGTGATGCTGGTGGATTTGGCGCGTAACGACCTGAGCCGCAACGCGCACAAAGTGCAGTTGGATTTTTACCGTCAGGTGCAACATTATTCGCACGTTATTCATTTGGTTTCGCGCGTGAGCGGAACGCTCGATGAGGGCGTGAATCCTGTTCAGGCGTTTTTCGATACGTTTCCGGCAGGAACGCTTTCGGGCGCGCCCAAGGTGCGGGCAATGCAATTGATTTCCGAAATTGAAGCGCACAATCGCGGGGCGTATGGCGGCTGCATCGGGTTTATCGGTTTCAACGGCGATATCAATCAGGCCATTACCATCCGCACGTTCGTGAGCCGCAACAACCAACTTTGGTATCAGGCGGGTGCGGGAATCGTATCGCAAAGCGTGGATGAAAACGAACTTCAGGAGGTGAAAAACAAATTGGGTGCGTTGAAAAAAGCCATTGATTTGGCGGCGAATCTTCACAATTAAATAGGTAAACCGATGAAAATTTTACTTTTCGACAATTACGATTCGTTCACTTACAACCTGCGGCACGTTATAAAAGAGCTTGGTTACGATGATATTGACGTTATCCGAAACGATAAAATCGATTTGAATGACGTGGAAAAATACGATAAAATCATTCTTTCTCCCGGCCCGGGAATTCCCGAAGAAGCGGGCGATTTATTGCCGTTGATCCGGCGGTTTGCGCCCTGCAAAAGCATTTTGGGCGTTTGCCTCGGGCATCAGGCAATTGGAGTGGCATTCGGCGCAACGTTGGAAAACACGCCAATGGTGCATCACGGCGTGCAAACGCCCATCGAGATTACCGGCAACGATTACATTTTCGATGAACTTCCCACCGAAATTGAAGTAGGCCGATACCATTCCTGGATTGTATCGGATGAAAATTTTCCTTCCGATTTGGAAATTACAGCCATTGACGAATCAGGAAAAATTATGGCGCTGAAACATAAATCATTGGATGTTCACGGCGTGCAATTCCATCCCGAATCGGTTCTTACGCCGTTGGGCGAAAAAATCATCAAAAACTTTCTCTCCGCCTGGCCGATTGCCGGTCTGACGGATTAATTAAAATCCAAAAATGAAACATATTCTAATAAAACTCCTAAATTATCAATATCTTAACCGCGACGAATCGCGCGAGCTGTTAGTCGCTATTGTGAAAGGCGATGTCCCCGAAACACAGGTTTCGGCCATCATCACCATATTTTTAATGCGCAGCATTTCGGTGGAAGAAGTGTTGGGTTTTCGCGAAGCATTGGTTGAGATGCGCGTTTCGGTTGATTTAAACGAGTACAAAGCAATCGATATTGTGGGCACCGGAGGCGACGGAAAAAACACGTTCAACATTTCTACGGCGGCGTGCTTTGTGGTTGCCGGAGCCGGATATCCGGTGGTGAAGCACGGAAATTACGGCGCCACATCGGTGAGCGGTTCGAGCAACGCGATGGAACAGCAAGGCGTTAAATTCACCACCGATATTGATATTTTACGAAAAAGCATCGAAAAATCCAATATCGCTTACCTGCACGCGCCGTTTTTCAGCCCTGCGCTCAAAGCGGTGGCGCCGGTACGCAAAAGCCTGGGCGTGAGAAATTTTTTCAACGTGTTGGGCCCACTCATCAATCCGGCCGATCCTGAATATCAGTTGCTTGGCGTTTACGACTTGTCGATGACGCGCCTTTACAGCTATATTTTTCAGGCAAGCAAAAAGAAATTCGGTATTGTCCACAGCCTGGATGGATACGACGAAATATCGCTTACCGGACAATTCAAAGTAGTTTCCAACAAAGGCGAACAGTTGTTTTTGCCCGAAGATTTGGGGTTCAACCGCATAAAACAGGAAGAAATTTTCGGCGGAAATACGGTGGAAGAAGCGGTTTCGGTTTTCAACAAAGTGATGCGATGCGAAGCCACCGAAGCGCAGATGAACGTGGCCATTGTAAACGCGGCATTCGCCATTCAAATTGTAGAAGCCGAAAAAAACATTGACGAATGTATTGAAATCGCG
>JAUNRY010000018.1:7677-16233 GCA_030539475.1 Bacteroidia bacterium
AAAACCATAATGAAAGATATTTTAAGCGAAATAATCGCTCACAAACGAAAAGAAGTAGCGGAACAAAAAGGCAACATCCCTTATTCTCAGCTTGAGAAAGAGTTGGCAAAGTGCGATTTACCCGTTTATTCGTTGAAGGACGCGCTGTTGCAATCCGATTCGGGAATTATCGCGGAATTTAAACGCCGCTCGCCAAGCAAAGGATGGATAAATAAGGATGCGGATGCCGGAATGGTTACAAAAAACTACGCGGAAGTGGGCGCGGCAGCGCTATCCGTGCTGACCGATGAAAAATATTTCGGCGGAACGCTTGCTGATTTGCAAACGGCGGCTAAGAATGTGAGTATTCCGGTAATGCGAAAGGAATTTATCGTGGATGAATACCAGATTCTGCAAGCCCGGTTATCGGGTGCAAGCGCGATTCTGCTTATCGCCGCGGCGCTTACTGTTGAGGAAAATCACCGCTTTACCCGATTTGCGAAGCAATTGAATTTGGATGTTTTGTTGGAACTTCACGATGAAAAAGAGGTGGAATACGTTTCTTCGGAAAACACTATTGTTGGAATCAACAACCGGAATCTGGGGACTTTCGTTACCGATTTGGGAAAATCGTACAAGATGATTGAACTTTTGCCCAAAGATGCCGTGTTGGTTTCGGAAAGCGGAATTTCCAATCCCGAAACGGTGCAAGAATTACGAAAAGCAGGTTATAAAGGTTTTCTTATCGGGGAGAATTTTATGAAAACGGAGAATCCGGGTGAAAACTTGAGAAAATTTATCGAAAATATGAAGAAAGGGATACAAATCGCGTGAAATACGCAAAAGATTATTATATTTGTATTGTCAACTTATCAATGTGTAAACATTAATTTTAAGAAGATGAATGAGAAAGAAAAAGCGGAAAAACTTCAAGAACTTGAAAACCTAAAATTATTGTTGAAGTTTCACGCCGAAAGCAAAATAATAACCAAAGACAAAGAATTTTGGGCACACATTGATGCAATTTTGGATGAAATTATCCGATTGGAGAATGAATTAAAACAATAACCTATTTGTATGGAAAATTTTTCAAAATACCTGCCTACCGAAGAAATGCGTGCCGAATTCGAGCAGTACAAAGCATTGACTACGGAAGAAGAAAGAGCCGCTTTTCAAGAAAAAAGGGCAAATCGTGTAGCGGATATGCCGGAGACCGAACGTGAAAAGTACATTTCAGCATCAATGAAAGGGCTGGATGCCACTATTGAAACTGCAGAAAATTTATTGGCTGTACACAAACTCGGAGCAATATCCGAAGCCATATCATTGTCGTATATCGCCAAAACCTATTTTGGAAAGAGTAAAGAATGGCTGTATCAGCGACTTAACGGATATAAAGTAAACGGAAAGCCTGCACAATTCACACCGCAGGAACAAAAACAATTTGCCAATGCGCTCGCTGATATTGGCACCAAACTGGAGAAAACTTCTTTGAATTTCCGCTAAACACAGATTTTTTTATCGAAAGTTTTATGATTATTAAAATCTGCGGAATGCGCGAAGCCCAAAACATCCGCGAAATGGAACAAACGGGGGTGGATTGGATGGGATTTATTTTCTATCCGAAATCGCCGCGATTCGTGAGCAAAGTCCCCGAATATTTACCCCAAAAAACCAAACGCATCGGAGTTTTTGTAAATGAATCGGTTGAAAATACATTGAAAATAGCAAAACTCTTTCAACTTGATTTTGTGCAACTTCACGGCGATGAATCACCTGAATTTTGCGATGAATTGGGCAAAAATGGACTGAAAATCATCAAAGCATTTAGTGTTGAAAACGAATTTCCTTCGGAAAAGGTGAGCAATTATAATGGTAAATGCGATTATTTCCTTTTCGATACAAAAACAAACCTACACGGTGGCTCGGGAAAGAAATTCAACTGGGATATTTTATCGGAGTATAATGGAGAAACGCCTTTTTTATTGAGCGGAGGAATTTCGATGGAAGATGTGGAAAGTATTCGTGAATTTAATCATCCGAAGTGCATCGGAATTGACATAAACAGCAAATTTGAAATCAGCCCTACGCTGAAAGATGTGGAGGTGGTGAAACGGTTTATTGGGAAGATAAGAGAACCAAGAGCCAAGAACCAAGACTGATAGACAGTAGACTAACAGATATTAAGACTATAGATATAATCAACCTGACTCAGACACGAGACACGCAACTCGAAACAAAAATAGTATGAACAAAATAGATCAACTTTTTCAACAAAAAAACAAAAACATTTTATCGGTTTACTTTACCGCCGGATATCCAAACCTCAACGATACCGTTCCGGTAATTCAATCGCTCGAACGCTACGGAGTAGATTTACTCGAAATAGGCATCCCTTTCAGCGATCCGATGGCCGACGGCCCCGTTATTCAGGCATCGGGCACGCAAGCGTTGAAAAACGGAATGAGCGTGAAATTGCTTTTCGAACAATTGGCCGATGTGCGCAAAACGGTTTCTATGCCTTTGGTATTAATGGGTTACCTCAATCCTATTCTCCAATTCGGTTTCGAGAAATTCTGCGCCCAGGCGCAACGCTGCGGAATAGACGGCATTATCATCCCCGATTTGCCTTTCGACGAATATATGGAATCCTACAAACCGATTGCCGAAAAACACGGATTGCATATAATTATGCTCATCACGCCCGAAACGTCGGAAGAGCGCATCCGCCTCATCGACGAAAATACCGGCGGTTTTATCTATATGGTTTCTTCGGCATCGGTTACGGGCGCGAAAAACACGTTCGGCGACGAAAACCTTCAATATTTTAAGCGTGTGAACGCTATGCGACTTAATAACCCACGGCTTATCGGATTCGGAATTTCCAACAAATCCACGTTTGACGCGGCTTGCGAGAATGCATCGGGAGCGATTATCGGAAGTAAATTCGTTTCGTTGCTGGGAAGCGAAAAATCGGTGGATGATGCGGTGGAGAAATTGATTCGGGCAATTAGTAATTCGTAATTATCAATTGGTAATTCCTCAAAAAATGTAGCCGTTTTTGTGGCCGTTTTCAAAATAAAGTTGTATTTTTGTATCAAAATCAAGCAACTATGGCAACAATTATCAGCAGCAGACAGTTTCGGGACAGGCAGGGTTATTATTTCGACTTAATAGAGAAAGGCGAGCAATTGATTTTGCGCCGCAAAGGCACATCGTACAAAATAACTCCCATTGAAGACGACGCTTTGATGACCGAAGAGGAATTTTATGCAAAAATAGACCGCTCCCTCCAACAAGCCAAGGAGGGGAAAACGAAAACCATTAATACAAAAGAAGAACTACGCGCTTTTCTTGGTTTGCTATGAAATACAAACTGAAATTTACGGATGACGCCGAATACGACATCAAAAAGTTGAAGCGGAGCGAGCCAATTGCGTACAGGAAATTGATAAAACTGCTTGCCGAGCTGGGTGAGCATCCTTATTCCGGCATCGGTAAAGTTAAAAGACTAAAACACTTCAACGAAGAAACGTGGTCGCGCAGAATTACCGATAAACACCGGTTGGTTTATCGCGTGTTTGATGATGTAGTACTGGTTCTTGTGATTTCTGCCTATGGACATTACGATGATAAATAACTAGTTCCCGCCCTCAACAAAGAAAATTATAAAAACTGATTCAAAATTAATTTCCTAAAAACACATTTTATTTTTACTTTTACACTTTCTTTTTTGTGTAACAATTTAAATTAAATTGGCTATTAAAAACGAAACTACACAAGCGGGAGGCCGTTTAGGAACTTTTGGAGGTGTTTTCACCCCTTCCATACTCACAATCTTAGGCGTTATAATGTATTTGCGCTTCGGTTGGGTTGTGGGCAACGTGGGGCTTATCGGCACATTAATTATCGTTACGCTGTCCACCTCCATCACGTTTCTCACCGCGTTATCCATTGCTTCCATAGCAACCAACGCTCCGGTAAAGGGCGGCGGCGCTTATTATATGATAAGCCGCTCGTTGGGACTGGAAGTGGGCGGAGCGGTTGGCATTCCGCTGTTCTTGGCACAGGCCTTTTCCGTTGCATTGTACATCATAGGTTTTTCCGAAAGTATGGTCGCTATTTTTCCATCGCTGAACATAAAATTAGTCGGAATAGTCACCACGGTCCTTATCAGTTTGCTGTCTCTTTTTTCTACGCAGGCAGCCATAAAAGCGCAATTTGCAATTTTGGCGATTATTGCTTTTTCGCTCATTTCATTTTATTTCGGGCATCCCATAGAGGATTCCTCCATTGAACTTTGGGGCGTTCCCGCGGCCGAATCGGAAAGCTTTTGGATTGTTTTCGCGGTTTTCTTCCCTGCCGTCACGGGAATTATGGCGGGCGTAAATATGTCGGGAGATTTAAAGAATCCTGCGAAATCCATTCCTTTGGGAACCTTTCTGGCTGTGGGTACGGGGTATGTCATTTATATTACTATCCCGATTTTTCTGGCATCAAGAGCCGACGCGGCAACGCTGGTGAGCGACACGCTGATTATGCAAAAAATAGCGTTTTGGGGTTTTGCCATTCTTCTTGGCGTTTGGGGCGCCACCTTGTCGAGTGCCGTGGGCAGTTTACTGGGCGCACCGCGTGTTTTGCAAGCATTGACGGCCGACAACGTGTTACCGAAAAAACTTTCGTTCTTAGGAAAAACTTCCGGCAAGGAACAAATCCCGAGAGCGGCCACCATAGCAACTTCCGTTATTGCTTTGGTATTGGTTATCGTGGGCGATTTAAATATGATTGCTCCCATATTAACAATGTTCTTTCTAACCACATACGGCACTCTAAACCTCACCGCCGGCATTGAGAGGGTGTTAAACAGCCCCTCTTTCCGCCCGAAATTTAAAGTTCACTGGGCTTTTTCCTTTTTAGGAACCATTGGTTGTATTGTAGTGATGCTTCTCATCAATGCGGTTGCAACCATTATCGCGATGGTCTTCATCGCTGTAATTTTTATCTGGCTGCGAAGAAGAAGGCTGAAAACCACTTTTGGCGATGTAAGAAACGGATTGCTGATGCAGGTTGCCCGATACGCGCTGCTTATGCTGAGTTCGAGAGAGGTGGATGCCAAAAGCTGGCGGCCCAATATCTTGGTTTTCTCCGGGATGCCCACCAAGAGATGGCATCTTATCGATTTTGCGTATGGCCTGGTGCAGGAAAAAGGATTGATTACGGTGGCAACCATTCTGCCCGAACCCAATGTTTCCATACAGCGGGTGAGCGATTATGAAGAAAAAATATCGGCCTACCTCAACGAAAAAGACATAAAAACATTGGTGCGGGTTACAAGGGCGCAAGATCCTTTTTCGGGGGCGGTTCAGCTGGTTAGTTCCTATGGCTTGGGCTCCGTGGTACCCAACACCATCCTGCTTGGCGATACGGAAGAAAACAAAAACTTGAAACCGTATTGCGAAATGATTACCCATTTTTACGAATCCAAAAGGAACGTGATTATCCTTCAAAACGATTTTAAACTCGATTACCACGAAGAAAAAAGAATCGATTTGTGGTGGGGCGGATTAAAAGGAAACGGCGGATTTATGATGATTATGGGGCATCTCATCAAAAGCACTCCACATTGGCAAAACACCACCGTTTGCGTGAAAATGGTTGTATCTTCGGAAGAGGCCGTGGAGGAAACACGGGAATACCTGAAAGATATCCTCGATAAAATGCGCGTTTCATTTAACCACGATGTCATTGTTTCCAACGGTAAAAAGTTTTGGGAAATAATAAACGAAGAATCCAAAGACAGCGCTATGGTAATGATGGGGCTTAAAACTCCCGATGAGAATTATGCCCAATATTACCAACAACTGAAAAACAACACGCAGCCCATTAAAAACAAAGTCTTTTTTCTTGCTTCGCAGAACATAGAATTTGAAGACGTACTGCACTGATTGCCACTTTAACGCCAATAACCAAACAGAGAATAATCCGGTTTTATGCCTTTCCAATCACACATCGGCGAAATAGCTTCGTTGCTCACGGCGGTTTGCTGGACGTTGAGCGCGATTTTTTTCGAGAAAGCCGGGCGCCGTGTCGGTTCGCTTTCGGTGAATATTATCCGCATTTTTCTGGGAATTATCTTTCTGGGATTAACCACGCTTGTTACGCGCGGAATGTTTTTCCCGATGGATGCCACTTCCTACAACTGGTTTTGGCTGGGCATTTCCGGCATTATCGGGTTCTTTTTGGGCGATTTGTTTTTGTTTAAATCTTATACCGTCATCGGTTCGCGCACTTCGCAACTTGTGATGAGCCTCGCGCCAATGATTACGGCCGTTATCGGCTGGCTTTTTTTATCCGAAATATTGTCTGTAAAAAGCATCCTGGGAATTATCGTGAGTATTTCCGGAATTATGATTGCCGTTGCAGGCAAACGGTTAAAACTAAACGTTCCGTTAAAAGGATTTCTGTATGCGTTGGGCGGCGCGTTGGGACAAGCCGTTGGGTTGGTGCTCAGCAAAAAAGGAATGGGCGATTATGACGCGGTGGCCGCCACGCAAATACGGGCCATTTTCGGTTTTGTTTGCTTCGCTTTGCTGGTAACCTTCGTGAAACGATGGGGCCGGGTTCTGAAAGCATCTTCCGATAAACAGAGCATAACGCCCATTGCCATCGGCGCCGTTTTTGGCCCGTTTGTGGGCGTGGCGTTGTCGCTTTACGCCGTGCAGCACACCGATACCGGCATCGCCGCCACGCTGATGGCGCTTGTGCCCATTTTTATTATTGTGCCTACGGCAATAATGTTCAAAGAAAAAATTACCGCCCGGCAGGTTATCGGAGCGGTAATCAGTATTGCGGGAGCAAGCGTTTTCTTTTTGTGAAAACTTACCTCGGAACTTCGTTGTCTTTTCCGTTGAAGGGCGGGGTTTCAATTATTTTGGAGGCGTGCGACATTGAACCGAGAAAACCGATGCCGTTGTGCACGTTGGAATACGTGGTTGCCGGCTCAGAAATATAGCTAAACTCTAAGTCGTAACCCAAATTTTCATTCGCTTTCAGGTAAGAATAATAATCTCCCGATAGAGAATAAACCCGCACTTCAATCGGTGGGTTTTGCACTTCGTAACCAATGTATTTTCCCACAGAACTGCCCTCTTCCGTATCTTCAAACTCCACTTTTGTGGTGTAATATCCAGTGGTTGTAACATTTAACGTATAGCTATTATCCGTAAACAAGTTATCTGTAAAAGCAGTTGAATTGCTCAATGAATTATTTTCGTTGAGCAGTCTTTCCAGAAAAGAATTTTTAGGGTCTTTCGCGAAAATAGGATCGTCACCCGTGCCTACAAATAACCCCTTGGGAACATTTTCAAACTCCGGAATATCCGAGGGTTCTAATTTATACAAACTCAGGAGAAAATACTGTGGCTCATCACCTTTTGTTTTCCGAACATTAATATGCAAACGCATCATTCTGAGGAACGGTTCATACGATATTTCGGGAATTTGAATGTAATATCCGCCATATCCGCCATACTTGCCCCAATTAATTGCAAAATAGTTGTTATTACCGGATGGCAACATTTCAAGATAAGTGGTTGTATCTACTTTCTCTATTGTGGGCGGAACAGGGATAACGGTTTCTGCCCAAGCGGTTTCCAATCCCGAAGCTTTTGCTTCTATGCGGACACGATCACCGATTTTAGCGTAGGCCTTGGAACGAAAATAAGAAACACCCCTTCGGGAAGAATAACTTGTGGAGTCAATCCCTGCAAATTGCATCTTTTCCACCCATTTATTGTTGATGTGCAATTCCACCGAAACATCTTTTAAAAGCGGCGCCAAACTGTCGGTATCGGTAAACAGAAAACTTTTGCTGATGGAAACATAAATGGGTTTATCGGGTTCCACGGTTCCGTTTATTACGATTAACGGCTTTTCATTGGAAAAATCTACATCAAGCATACGTTCACACGCTGCCAATAACAGAATTAGCAGCGACAGAGTCAGGTATATTATTCTTTTTTTCATTAATCTTAAACTTTAAACGTCAAAACTTATACGTGTAAGAAAACGACGGGATGATAGGAAATATCGACAAACTTTTAAACACAGGTTTACTTCTGTCTGCTTTTTCTTCCGGAGTGAAAAACTCAGCTTCGGTCGTTGGCACTAAAAGAAACGAGTTGTGCTGCGAATATGCGTTATAAATACTCAAATTCCAAATACCCAGACGCCCTTTCTTTTTGTATCGGTAATAATTAAAACTTAAATCGAGCCGATGGTAGGCCGGCATTTTAAAATTATTGCGCCGGTCAATATACTCCTTTTCTTCTCCGTTTTCAACGTATTTTTGCATTGCCAGTGTTGTCCAGTTGCCGGTTGAATACACCCACGACGCGCTGGCATCGAACCTTTTTCCGAATTTGTGCATCACCACTGCGTTTATTTTGTGCCGGTTATCGTACTTAGCGGGATACACGCGCCCACGATTTATTTCGCCGTTGGGAAATTGGCGGTTAGACCACGACAGCGTGTAACCCAACCATCCCGATGTGTTGCCGAATGTTTTGTTTGCCATCA
>JAUNRY010000018.1:16278-16484 GCA_030539475.1 Bacteroidia bacterium
CTGCGCAACGCGCTCTTCCCAGTTGAGTTTCCCGGTGAGCAGATGCGATCCTTCTTTGTATTCAACCTGGTTTTTCGATGATTTATAATATCCTTCTGCCGAAAGATCGAACCCGCGCCAACGCCCGAAAACGCCGGCTGAAACCTGGTGCGAAACCATTGGTTTAATGTTTTTTGTAATCGGCACCCATAAATCGTTGGGCAAAC
>JAUNRY010000265.1 GCA_030539475.1 Bacteroidia bacterium
TTTATCGTCTTTGCACAAAAAAAATAAAAAAAATCTTTCCAAATTAAATCGAATGTCTGAAAAAGTGTTATATTTGTGAGCGGTTTCATTAACAAAATAAATACGGCAATCATGAAAACAAGATTATTTTACGCTGCATTTATTTGCGTGATTGCATTACTTACCGGATGCGGTACAGCGCAAAAAGGATTGAAAGGCTCCACTGCAAAACAATTGTTGGGGCTATGGGAAGTGAAAGCCGTTCACAACAGCAACGAGGGTGGTTACAAAGAAATGCCTAACGGAATGTTTAAAATGATTCTTGACAACGGCAGGTTCATTAATTTTATGACAACCCCCAAAGGCGCCATGATTACGGTGGACGGAACGTACAGGTTGGTAGGCGATTCGATTTACATCGAAGAAATTGATCACTCGTTCAACGCAAGCCAGATTGGAAAAGACAATCCGTTGAATTTGAAATTATCCGGAAATAAATTCATGTATTTAAGGTGGTTTCAGGCGGTGGACGAATTTGGAGAAAATCAGCACCAATGGGTAGAAGAAATCTGGCAAAGGGTGGAGATTGAAGATATGGAGGTGAGCCGTATCGATCTCGAACAGGAGCTCAGGAGGTTGGTGAAAGACCCCGAAGCTATCCGCCAAGTGATAAATTAACCCTTTCCGTGAAAGGAATGTAAAAGCGTGTGAAGACTTCTTTGCACGCTTTTTTCTCCCATTCGCCTGTTGGCGTTCCCACAACGAAAAGATTTTTTCGTCTCTTTAACAACTGCATTTTCAATTATTTTATAACTTTATCGAAAATTATCTGAATCGCAAGCCAAAATACATTAAACTTTAATTAACAATGAATTACTTCTATCTTGCTCCCATCGCCTCGCTGTTTGCCTTAGGCTTTGCTTATTATTTTTTCAGGAAAATGATGAAAGAAAGCGAAGGCACAAGCCAAATGAAAACCATCGCGAAACATGTGCGCGACGGTGCCATGTCTTATTTGAAGCAACAATACAAAGTGGTTGCCATCGTTTTTTTGGTTTTAGCCGTAATTTTTGCCGTCATGGCATATTTTGGGCTGCAAAACAACTGGGTTCCGTTCGCGTTTCTCACGGGCGGATTTTTCTCGGCATTGGCAGGGTTTTTCGGCATGAAGACCGCCACTTACGCCTCGGCGCGAACGGCAAATGCCGCCAAACACTCGCTCAACAAAGGGTTGCAGGTTGCTTTCCGGTCGGGCGCGGTGATGGGCTTGGTGGTAGTAGGGTTGGCGCTGCTCGATATTTCGGCCTGGTATTTAATTCTCGATTTTTTTATTGAGGAAGCCGAGCCGGGACACAAATTAATCATGATAACCACCACCATGTTAACTTTCGGGATGGGCGCATCCACGCAGGCGCTTTTCGCACGCGTTGGCGGAGGAATTTACACCAAGGCTGCCGATGTGGGCGCCGATTTGGTGGGAAAAGTGGAAGCGGGAATTCCCGAAGACGATCCGCGAAACCCGGCTACCATTGCCGATAACGTGGGCGATAATGTGGGTGACGTAGCTGGAATGGGTGCCGATTTGTACGAAAGTTACTGTGGTTCTATCCTGGCCACGGCCGCTTTGGGCGCCTCGGCATTCATGATGAATCCGGTTATGCAGGCGCGGGCGGTTTTCGCTCCGATGATTATCGCGGCGATAGGCGTTTTTCTTTCCATCTTCGGTATTTTTCTGGTGCGAACGGGCGAAAATGCCGATATGAAAAAGCTGATGGCCGCCTTAAACCGCGGCGTTAACGTGAGCGCAATTTTGATTGCCATGCTCACCTTCGGCATTTTGTACCTGCTTGGTTTTCAGAACTGGGTGGGGTTGTCGTTTTCGGTGATTTCGGGATTGCTGGCCGGAATTATCATCGGGCAAGGCACCGAATATTTTACATCGCATTCTTTTCAGCCTACGCAAAAAATTGCCGAAAGCGGAAAAACAGGCCCCGCCACCGTCATTATCGCCGGCATGGGAGCGGGAATGATTTCCACGTTTATTCCCGTGATAACTATCGCGCTGGCCATCCTTTTTTCCTATCTGTGCGCTATCGGGTTTGATGTGCATAACATGATTTCGGGCGCAAACCTGAGCATGGGGCTTTACGGTATCGGCATTGCCGCGGTGGGAATGCTCTCTACGCTCGGAATTACGCTGGCTACCGACGCGTACGGCCCCATTGCCGACAACGCGGGCGGTAATGCCGAAATGTGCGGCCTGGGAAAAGATGTGCGAAAACGCACCGATGCCCTCGATGCCCTTGGAAACACCACCGCCGCCACCGGAAAAGGCTTTGCCATTGGCTCCGCCGCGCTCACGGCCCTGGCGTTGCTGGCATCGTACATAGAAGAAATTAAAATAGGGATGATACGCTTGGGGCAAACGGCTCTGGAGTTTGCCAACGGGGATGCGGTGGAGATATCCAAAGCCAATTTTGGCGATTTCATGAACTACTACCAGGTTACGCTGATGAATCCGAAAGTGCTGGTGGGTGTTTTTATCGGATCGATGATGGCGTTCCTGTTTTGCGGGCTTACCATGAACGCCGTGGGGCGCGCGGCGCAGAAAATGGTGGAGGAGGTGCGGCGTCAGTTCAACGAAATTGCCGGAATTTTGGAAGGCACGGGAATCCCCGACTACGCGCGCTGCGTGGAAATATCCACCAAAGGCGCGCAGCGCGAGATGCTGCTGCCCTCGCTGCTGGCCATCGCCATTCCCATATTTACCGGGCTGGTGCTGGGAGTTCCCGGGGTGATGGGCTTGCTTGTTGGCGGGCTGGGATCGGGTTTTGTGCTGGCCATTTTCATGGCAAATTCCGGCGGTGCGTGGGATAACGCGAAAAAATATGTGGAAGAAGGTAATTTGGGAGGAAAAGGGAGCGATGTGCACAAGGCAGCCGTTGTTGGCGATACCGTTGGCGATCCGTTTAAAGATACATCGGGGCCGTCGCTCAATATTTTGATTAAACTGATGAGCATGATATCGATTGTTATGGCGGGACTGACGGTGGCGTGGAGCTTGCTGTAACGATTTACGAATTACGAGTTACGAATTAGTAAGTACAAATTCCATCGTT
>JAUNRY010000266.1 GCA_030539475.1 Bacteroidia bacterium
CGAAATCGGACTGAAAGGCGTGGACGAGTTGGAATTTATCCTCAACAAAACCGATATTTTAAACATCGGTTGCGAACTGGAACTCGACCTCACTTTGGCGCGCGGACTTAATTATTACACCGGCGCCATTATCGAAGTAAAAGCGTTGGATGCCGAAATGGGTAGCATCACGGGTGGCGGTCGTTACGACAACCTGACCGGCATTTTCGGACTTCCCGGCGTGTCGGGCGTTGGCATCTCCTTCGGAGCAGACCGCATCTACGACGTGCTCAACCAACTCAACCTCTTTCCCGAAAACTCCACGCACGCCACCGATATTTTGTTCGTGAACTTTGGCGACAGGGAAGAATCGTACATTCTGCCGCTCCTCGCCCAATTGCGCAGCAAAGGAATTTGTGCCGAAATTTATCCCGAAGCGGCAAAAATGAAGAAACAGATGTCGTATGCCGACAACAACCAAATTCCTTTCGTTGCCCTTGTTGGCGAAAACGAAATGAAGGAAGGCAAAATTACGTTGAAAAATATGAAAACGGGGGAGCAGGCTTTACTGCCCGTTGATAAAGCCATTCAAAAAATCACAAATTGAAAATGCAGCTCCAAAAAATACAACTTTCTTTTATTGCCGAAATTAAAACCAAAGTCAGGCAAGCTCAATACGAAGCACTAAAAACAGTCAATGTAAAACTGATTGATTTGTATTGGGAAATAGGGAAATCCATATCCGAAAAACAATCGGAAAGTTGGGGAAAATCCATCGTGCCCACCCTTTCCAAGGAATTACAAATGGAGTTTCCGGGAATGAGCGGTTTTTCAGTCAGTAATTTATGGCAAATGGCTCAGTTTTACACTGAATATCAAGGCTCTGAAAATCTCCAACCACTGGTTGGAGAAATTAGCTGGACGAAACATCTTGCTATAATGAACAAGTGCAAAGACAATTTCGAGCGTCAATTCTACATATTAGCCACCAAAAAATTCGGATGGACGAAAAACGTGCTGATACATCAAATTGAAAATAAAACGTACGAAAAATACTTGCTGAATCAAACAAACTTTGAAACAACTCTTCCTTCAGAAATGAAAAATCAGGCATATTTAGCCGTAAAAGATGAATATACTTTTGATTTTCTGAATTTGGCAGATGAACATTCCGAAAGTTTGTTAGAAGAAGATTTGGTAAAAAACATCCGCAACTTCCTCCTCGAAATGGGAAATCAGTTTGCATTCGTAGGCAATCAATTTAAAGTTCAAGTAGATGATAAAGAATATTTTATCGACTTACTTTTGTATCATCGTCAATTGCAATGTTTGGTGGCAGTGGAGCTGAAAATTGGTGAATTTCAACCCGAATATAAAGGTAAAATGGAGTTTTATCTTTCCGTGCTAAACGACAAAGTAAAACTCGACAATGAAAACGATGCCATCGGAATAATCATTTGCAAAGAAAAGAATCGAACGGTTGTGGAATATTCTCTAAAAACAAGTCAAATGCCAATTGGCGTAGCTACTTACGTAACGCATCATAAACTTCCCCAAAATTACAAACATTTGCTTCCGGACAGTAAAGAAATTTCAGAAAAAATTGAACGATATTTTGTTAAGTAACAAATTAGCAACTATTAATGTGATATGATTTCCATCGACAACCTCACCGTCGAATTCGGCGGATTTACGCTGCTCAACCAAATTTCATTCGTTCTGAATAAAAACGAACGTGTGGCGCTTGTGGGCAAAAACGGCGCGGGTAAATCCACGCTGCTGAAAATTATGGCCGGATTACAGCAGCCCACGCAAGGAAATATTTCTTCTCCGAAAGATGTTTCCATTGGTTATTTGCCGCAGCAAATGAAGTTGAGCGACGATAGAACTGTGAAAGCCGAAGCTTCTTTGGCGTTTGACCATTTACAAAAAATGGAAAAAGAGCTGGAACGGCTCCACACGCAGCTTGCCGAGCGAACCGATTACGAATCAACCGAATATCACGATATTATCCAACGCACGACCGATTTGCAGGAATTTCTGCAAATGTCCGGAATACACGATTTTGAGGCCGAGGTAGAAAAAACACTGATAGGATTGGGATTTCGGCGCGAAGATTTCGACCGCCCAACCAACGAATTCAGCGGCGGTTGGCGAATGCGCATCGAGTTGGCCAAAATACTTTTGCAATCGCCCGATGTGTTATTACTCGACGAGCCCACCAACCACCTTGATATCGAATCCATCCAATGGCTCGAAAACTTTCTGGCAACACACTCCAACGCTGTAATGCTTGTTTCGCACGACCGCGCTTTTCTGGATGCCGTAACCAACAGAACCATCGAAATTTTATTGGGCGATGTACACGATTATCGGGTAAATTATACCAAATATGTGGAGTTACGCAAAGAACGCCGCGAACAGCAGCTTCGCGCTTATGAAAATCAGCAAAAACAGATAAAAGATACCGAAGATTTCATCGAGCGGTTTCGTTACAAAGCCACCAAATCCAATCAGGTGCAATCGCGCATCAAGCAGTTGGAAAAAATTGAGCGTATTGAGGTGGACGAAGTGGATAACTCCAAGTTGAACCTGAAGTTTCCGCCCGCGCCGCGTTCCGGCTCTTATCCGGTTATTATGGAAGATGTTGCGAAAAGTTACGGAAATCATTTGGTGTTCGAAAACGTTACGTTGACCATTGAACGAGGTGAAAAAATCGCGTTCGTCGGGAAAAACGGCGAAGGAAAATCCACGCTCGTAAAATGCATAATGAACGAGATTGATTTCGGTGGGAAACTGGAATTGGGACACAACGTAAAAATCGGATATTTTGCTCAAAATCAGGCACAGTTGTTGGATGAAGAGCGTACGGTTTTCGAAACCATCGATTACGTCGCCGTAGGCGATATCCGCACTAAAATCCGGGATATTTTGGGCGCTTTTATGTTTGGCGGCGAAGCGTCGGATAAGAAAGTGAAGGTGTTATCGGGAGGCGAACGCAGCCGATTGGCAATGATTCGTTTGCTGCTGGAACCGGTAAATCTGCTTATTCTGGATGAGCCAACCAACCACTTGGATATGGCATCGAAAGAAGTGCTAAAAAAAGC
>JAUNRY010000267.1 GCA_030539475.1 Bacteroidia bacterium
ACTTCCATCCACTACAATGGTTACCCCAACAAGCGGTTCGTGCGATTCCACATCAAAAACTTTTCCTTTTATCACTTGTCCGTTCGATTGAGCTTGAACGACAAAAAGATCAAATAAAAAAACGATACAAATAAACGTTGTAATGATTGAGTTTGTTTTCATAACTTTTTTTGCATTTAAAAAATGTGATGCAAAAGTCGGGGAAATAAGAAAGTGCATCGTCCGAAACAAACGGATTGGACATAAAAAAGGTGCAATCGGGAGGGATTGCACCTTTTTTTAAATGAGTATCCGGTTGTATGCCTAACTCGCCTGAAAGGCGACATTTTCATAACCGTATGCAAGTGAGGAACGAACGCAGCTTACGGTAACGGCGCTTCACCCCATCGTCCGCCTGAAAGGCGGCACTAAAACAACTATAAGTACCGCCACTTCGGGCGGAATTTCGTGGTTCTATTTTGCCGCAGGCGAATAAATCGCCTACGGTTATGGAAATATGGCTTTCCAAGCCTATTAGGTAAGAATATGGATATTCATTTTTTCATGTTAGACTTTTGGGTCAATTAACCGCCAGATACTCCCGAGGCGTCTTACCGGTTGTTTTCTTAAAAACCTGATTAAAAGATGATTTCGAGTTAAAACCTGCATCCAAAGCAATACCCAGCAGGTTCATATTCTTATTTTGTGGAGAAGTGGCAAGAGAAATAAATTCCCGGACTCTATAACCGTTCACAAAATCATAGAAATTTTTCTCATCGCATTGGTTGATGATTTGAGAAAGATTGTTGGGAGTAATGGTTAACTTTTCGGCCAACTGGCTTAGCGATAGTTTGGGTTCCAGATAAGGCTTTTCATTGTCCATTAAATTCAGCAGTCGTTGATGCAGAATTTCAGCGTCCGAAGTTTTTAATCCTGACCTCTTATAACTTTCTTTTTCTTGTATTGAATCTCCAACCTCTTTTCGGGAAACAACAGCATCTGTAAAAATTCCTTGTTGACGTATCCCGAAGAAGCCAAGTATAGCAACAAAAATAACTATTAGGATATCCGGTATTAGATCTCCTTTAAAGCCAAAGTCTATTTCTAATCCCTCCTGTAATAGAAAAATAGCAATAACCGATAGAAAAATAGCCGCGGCTCCCCAGATTAAAATTTTAAGCCATTTAAGGCTGATTGTTTCTTTGTATGCAAAGTTATCGGAGATGTATTTTTGATAATTAGTGATTTTCCGGTAAGCAAAAATAGGATAAACAATAGCAGTAATAAAAAACATAGCGAATCCGAAGATAAAGAAAGGCCTAAATTCGCTATTAAAATCCAAACTGTCCGCCAATCGTTTCTGTTCGGCAGAATATCCGAAAAGAAAAGGCGTCATTGCCAAATAAGTTATCACAAAAGGGAGGAAATGCAGCCAGTCTTTTGGCCGGAAACGTTGTTTTTTTCGTAAAGAGAAATCAACGTAAAGGTACAGCAATGGCCCGAACAGCAAGGGAAATGGAGTTGTGATGCCTACCAAATGCGGATATTTATCCCAATATCCTAAAAAATAAATGTAATAGCTGGCAAGTTCAACACCAATTACTATTATCCATATTGCCAGCACATTATCCGCCATTGTTTTATTTTTCTTCACAAACAAGAGTGTGGCTAAAAATAAAGAGAGGAAAATGCCCACGGTAAATATCGTGTTCATATAGAATTATTTTTGTCCTATTCCCCGATGCTCAAAACCATACGAGGCCAGGTCTTCCTTGTTGTAAATATTTCGCCCGTCGATAACCAAATGCGTACGCATAATTTTTTTCAGGATTTCCCAGTTGGGCAGGCGAAATTCTTTCCACTCCGTGGGAACGATAAGCGCGTGGGCATTGTTGGCCGCGTCGTAAATATCTTTGGCGTAATAAATTGTATCGTTCAGTTGGTTTTTGGCTTCGTTCATGGCCGCGGGGTCGTATGCGCGAACGTTTACGCCCGATTGGAGCAGGCTTTTTATCAGTTGCAGGGCAGGCGCGTCGCGCACATCATCGGTTTCGGGCTTGAAAGACAACCCCCAAACGGCCACCGTTTTTCCTTCGATATCGCCGTTGAAAAATTCGCTGAACTTCCGGAAAAGAACCTTCTTCTGGTTTTCGTTTACCTGTTCCACCGCTTTCAGCACATTCATTTCATACCCCACGTTTTCCGCCACTTTTATGATGGCGCGAATGTCTTTGGGAAAGCAACTTCCGCCGTATCCGCAACCGGGATAAAGAAAATTCTTCCCGATGCGCGCATCGCTGCCAATTCCGCGGCGCACCATGTTTACGTCGGCTCCCACGAGTTCGCACAAGTTGGCCACATCGTTCATAAAGCTGATGCGCGTTGCCAGCATGGCGTTGGAGGCGTATTTGGTCATTTCCGCAGAAAGGATGTCCATAAAAATAACGCGGAAATTGTTGAGCAGGAACGGGCGGTAAAGGCGCGTCATCAGTTCCTTGGCTCGCTCCGATTCAACGCCTACCACAACGCGGTCGGGGCTCATAAAATCATCCACGGCAGCGCCTTCTTTCAGAAATTCGGGATTGGAAGCCACATCAAATTCTATGTCAACTCCACGTTCATCCAGCTGCTTTTGAATACGTTCCTTTATCCGGTGCGATGTTCCTACCGGAACGGTACTTTTGGTAACTATCAGCAGCGGTTTTTCGATATGCCGGGCAATGGTATCGGCAACCGCCCAAACGTATTTCATTTCGGCGTTTCCGCTTTCATCCGATGGTGTGCCTACGGCAATGAAAACCATATCCATCTCGTTTAAAACCGATGGCAGCCGGGTGGTAAATTTCAGTCTTCCGGCATCGTAATTACGCACCACGATATTCTTCAGCCCCGGCTCGTATATGGGAATAACGCCTTGCTTCAGTGCTTCAATTTTTGCTTCGTCAATATCCACACAGGTTACATCTACGCCCATTTCGGCAAAGCATGCGCCCGAAACCAATCCTACATATCCTGTTCCAACAACGGCAATTTTCATGTTTATTTTTATTTTTTATTTAAACACGGTTGTATGTAG
>JAUNRY010000268.1 GCA_030539475.1 Bacteroidia bacterium
CAACTTTGAACTTTAAACTTCTTCCTGCAACATTTTTCTTGTTTCTTCTCCCATCAACGTGTACAATTCTTTCATTTCCGGCATAAACGTGCTTAAACTTTCTATGTGCATTCTGACTGTATTTTCGTCGCCACGTTTAATGGGGCCAGTTAGCGCGTCCTTGCAATTTTTATTCTTCAAATTATCAATAACGCTTTGCAGTAAAGGCCGGGTTGCTTTCTGAATATCATCTTTCGGCATGCCCGATTTTTCGAAAATCTGATACGATGCGTTTAACAACGTTACCAAATAGTTGGACAAAACGCAGGCCGCAGCGTGATATATTATTTTTTTGCCGGAATCGATAGTAACCGTCTTGTTTCCGCTTTTTTTGAAAAAATCGACGAGTTTCGGGTTTTCTTCTTTCGATTCTTCAATGCCGAACCATACATCGTTTAGCTTCTCCTGAGCCGAAACAGCATCGCTGAAAGCCAAAAGCGGATGCGCGCAAGCTGTTTGATAGCCGATTTCTTTCAGCGGATTCAATATCGAAAGAGAATGTACGCCGCTTGCGTGTACGACTAATTTATCTTTTTTCTGCGGAACGGGAAGATTGGAAATGTGCCGGACAACATTTTCGATTTGGTCATCGGGAGTTGTAATCCAAATCATTTCACTGTCGTTTATCAGCTTTTCCGGCGATGCGTAGGGATGAGCACCGGTTAATTGCGCTGACTTTTGGGCGCTTTTGGGGTTGCGGCTATAATAGCCTTGTATTTCAAACCCTTTGTTTTTGAAATACAATCCTAACGCGGTTGAAACATGTCCGGCACCTATAAAAGCAATTTTCATCACCAGTTTTGTATCGCTGTTTTTACGGGGCAAAGGTACGAAATATTATGAGAACTAAGTACGCGATTTAGATTTTACAAAATGAACCACATGTATTTATGTTTCATAAAAAGCATCGGCAAGAATTTTTCCTCAAAATCATAAAAAACAAGAAAAGTTATTACTTTAATTATTATTTTAATATCTTTGAATCCTAAAACGTTATAACAATGCAAGCAAATATTATTCAAATAGGCAACAGCAAAGGTATTATTCTGCCGGCTTCAATTATACGTAAGTTGGGCCTATCGCTTAAGTCTTCGGTTGAAATTGAAAGCGATGGAGATACTATTCTAATTAAGCCCACTCCGCGCCAAGGTTGGGCAGAAGCCGCAAAACAAATGGCGCAAGCGGGAGATGATGAGATAATGATACCCGATTTGATGAAAGAAGAAGACTTAAGCTGGTGGACATGGAACGAAGAAGAGCGATAACCCAATACGATGTTTTTTGGATTACTTTGGATCCTACGGAAGGGAGTGAAATAGCCAAAACCCGTCCTTGCGTGGTAATAAGTCCCGATGAACTAAACAAATATTTACGTACCGTGATAGTGGCGCCTGTAACATCCACCTTAAAAGCGTATCCTTTTCGGATAAATTGTATGATTTCGGGCAAAGAAGGAAGTATAGCGCTCGACCAAATAAGAACCGTAGATAAATTGCGCATCGGCGGCTATCTCGGACAGTTGAGTGTACCTGAATCGAATGCCGTAAAAGATATTTTGCGCGAAATGCTGTGTTAAAACAAAAAAACACGGCTGTAAAAATTACGCCGTGTTTTATTCTTAACCTTAAGAGGCCGTTACCTGAAAGGTTATAAATTTCCTTTTCACCCAAACGCGCAATTGGGTTGCGTAACCACTTTAAAGAAATCGTTTCCTTTATCGTCCACCAGAATGAACGCGGGAAAATCTTCCACTTCAATTTTCCAGATGGCTTCCATTCCCAATTCGGGATATTCCACACATTCCAGGCTTTTGATGCTCTCCTGTGCCAGAATGGCCGCCGGGCCACCGATGCTGCCCAAGTAAAATCCGCCGTATTTTTTGCAAGCGTCGGTAACCTGTTGGCTTCTGTTGCCTTTGGCCAGCATAATCATGCTTCCGCCGTGCGATTGAAACAAATCCACGTACGAATCCATGCGTCCGGCTGTGGTTGGCCCCATGGAGCCCGATGCGTAACCTTGCGGCGTTTTTGCCGGGCCGGCATAATAAATGGGATGGTCCTTGATGTATTGGGGAAGACCTTCGCCGCGGTCGATGCGTTCTTTGAGTTTCGCGTGTGCGATATCGCGGCCAACGATGATGGTTCCGTTGAGCGACAAACGCGTGGAAACCGGATATTTCGATAATTCTGCCAGAATTTCCGCCATTGGGCGGTTCAGGTTTATTTTCACACCGCCGCCTTCGCCTGCTTCACGCATCGATTCGGGGATTAAACGAGTGGGATTGTCTTCCATTTTCTCAATCCAAATGCCGTCTTTATTGATTTTCGCCTTGATATTGCGGTCGGCCGAGCAAGAAACGCCCATTCCTACGGGACACGAAGCGCCGTGGCGCGGCAAGCGGATAACGCGCACGTCATGAGCAAAATATTTTCCGCCGAATTGTGCGCCCAAACCTAATTTTTCGGAAGCAATTTTCAGTTTCTCTTCCATTTCAATATCGCGGAATGCCTGACCGAATTCGTTGCCTTCGGTAGGTAGATTGTCGTAATATTTGGTAGATGCCAATTTTACGGTTTTCAGGTTGGCTTCGGCCGACGTGCCACCGATAACGAACGCCAAATGATAAGGCGGGCAGGCAGCCGTTCCCAACGATTTCATTTTTTCGGTTAGATAAGCCTCCAATTTTTCAGGCGTGAGCAGCGCCTTGGTTTCCTGATACAAATACGTTTTATTGGCCGATCCTCCGCCTTTTGCCACGCAAAGAAATTTGTACTCGTTGCCTTGCACGGTGTATAAATCTATTTGTGCCGGCAGGTTGCAGCCGGTGTTTACTTCGTCGTACATATTGAGCGCCGCATTTTGCGAATAGCGCAGATTCTCGTTTACAAACGTGTTGTAAACACCGCGCGAGAGGGCTTCTTCATCGTTGCCGTCCGTCCAAACCTGTTGCCCTTTTTTACCCATAATAATGGCCGTTCCCGTATCCTGACAGA
>JAUNRY010000269.1 GCA_030539475.1 Bacteroidia bacterium
TCTTCTTCCAGCGATAAAAGTTCTTTTTTTATCTCTTTGAGCTTTTCGATGGCTTCCACGCGCTTCACCTCATCGTCTTTTTTCGATTTCAGCGATTGGCGAGCTCCATCGAGCGTCATCCCTTTATCTTTCACCAAATGATACACGATTTCAACCTGTTGAATATCGTCTTTGGTGTATTGCCGTGTTCCGCCCGTTGTTTTTTTAGGGTTGATGTTTTCGAATTCCTTTTCCCAGAACCGAAGTAAAGAAACGTTTACGGCGAAGTGATCGGCTACTTCCTGAATGGAATAATACAGCCGCTTGTCGTTGAACTGGATTGGTTTTTTGCGTTTGCCCATTTCTATTTCAGAGTTTTGAACCTTGACAAAGATACAAATTAGAATTATTTTCTCCTATGATTTGATGCAATAAAATATTATCTTTGCACCTCAAAAATAAAACTTCGGGTAATAAACTCACAACTCGAAACTCGAAACTGGATATGACTTCACAAGAAATTCGCCAATCGTTCAAAGATTTTTTCGCATCAAAAAACCATCAAATTGTGCCTTCGGCTCCGATGGTGATTAAAGACGACCCCACGCTGATGTTTACCAACGCCGGCATGAATCAGTTTAAAGATGTTATTTTAGGAAACGCCCCCATTAAATATCCAAGAATAGCCGATTCGCAGAAATGCCTGCGCGTGAGCGGCAAGCACAACGACTTGGAGGAAGTTGGGCACGACACCTATCATCATACCATGTTCGAAATGTTGGGCAACTGGTCGTTTGGCGATTATTTCAAGAAAGAAGCCATTGCGTGGGCATGGGAATATTTGGTGGATGTATTGAAACTTGACGCTGACAGGCTTTACGCTACCATTTTTGAAGGAAGCCCCGATGAAAATTTGGAGCGAGATGATGAGGCTGCCGGATATTGGGAGAAATACCTTCCCCAAGAGCGCATTATCAACGGAAACAAAAAAGATAATTTCTGGGAAATGGGCGATACCGGGCCTTGCGGGCCTTGTTCCGAAATTCATATTGATTTGCGTCCGGATAACGAGCGTGCTAAAACAGATGGTGTTTTGCTCGTGAATCAAGACCATCCGCAGGTGATTGAAATCTGGAACCTCGTGTTTATGCAATACAACCGCAAAGCCGATAACTCACTTGAACCGCTTCCGGCAAAAGTTATTGATACGGGAATGGGGTTTGAGCGACTTTGCATGGCCGTTCAGGGAAAATTGTCGAATTACGATACCGATGTTTTTCAGCCCGTTATCGCCACAATTGGAGAGATTACCCATACAAAATACGGCGAAGACCAGAAAAAAGACATCGCCATGCGTGTTATTGCCGATCACGTGCGCACCATTGCTTTCTCGATAACCGACGGGCAATTACCGTCGAATGCCAAAGCCGGATACGTTATCCGCCGTATTTTGCGCCGCGCCGTGCGTTACGGTTACACGTTCCTGGGAATGCACGAAGCGTTTATGTACAAGCTAGTTCCATCGCTCATTGAAGTCATGGGCGATGCTTATCCCGAATTGGAGGCGCAAAAAACACTCATCGGGAAAGTAATTCAGGAAGAAGAAAACTCGTTCCTGCGAACATTGGAAACCGGAATCCGTTTGCTCGACAGGGAAATTGTAGAACACAAAAAATCGGGCAAAAGCGAGTTGGAAGGCGAAATAGCTTTCCAACTGTACGACACTTTCGGTTTTCCATTGGACTTAACGGAACTCATCCTTCGCGAAAACGATATGACGGTTAATCACAGCGCGTTTACTGCCGAAATGCAAAAACAAAAAGACCGCGCACGCAACGCCGCAGCCGTGGAAACCGGCGATTGGGTGAAAGTTCGCGACGGTGAAACTGAGTTTGTGGGTTACGATGAAACCGATGCCGAAACGCACGTACTGCGTTACCGGAAAGTAAAACAAAAAAACAAAGAGTTTTATCAACTTGTACTCTCCAAATCGCCGTTTTATGCCGAAATGGGAGGCCAAGTGGGCGATAGCGGCTGGCTGACTGACGAAAACGGCGAAAAAACCGATATTTTCGATACCAAGCGCGAAAACAACCTGCCGGTTCACCTCACAAACAAATTGCCGCAAGATATAGAAAGTGTATTTGTTGCCAAAATAAATACGGATAAGCGTACTGCTACCGAAAGCAACCACACGGCTACTCACCTGATGCACGAAGCGTTACGCGAAGTGCTGGGTGCGCACGTGGAACAAAAAGGTTCATACGTATCGCCCGAAATGCTGCGGTTCGATTTCTCGCATTTCCAGAAAATGACTCCCGAAGAAATTCGCGAGGTGGAAAAGCGCGTAACCGAAAAAATTCGCTCCGATTTCCGCATCCAAGAGCATCGACACGTGCCCATCGAAGAGGCGAAAGCACAAGGCGCCATGGCGCTTTTCGGAGAAAAGTATGGCGACGATGTTCGCACCGTTCGTTTCGGTTCCTCCATTGAACTTTGTGGTGGTACGCATATTTCCAGTACCGGACGTATCGGTACATTCCGCATCGTGAGCGAAAGTGCCATTGCCGCCGGAGTCCGTCGCATCGAAGCCGTGTCGGCAAAAGGTTGCGAAGATTATCTGTACCACATGGAAGATGTGTTGCGCGAAGCCAAAAATATGGTGGCTGCCAACGCACCTGAGATTATGACAGGACTGCAAAAACTGGTTTCGGAAAACGAAGAAATGAAGAAGCAGATCCAAGAGTTCGTGAAGGAAAAAACCGAGCAGTTGAAACAAAATATCATTTCCAAGAAACAAGAAATCAATGGCGTAACCGTTTTTAAAGTGTTATTGCCCATGGGAATGCCCGAAGTTATCAAAGACATCGCTTTCCAACTGAAAGGGCAATTCCCCGAAAACATGCTTTTTGTTGCCGGAATAAACGCCGGTGGAAAACCCAACCTGACTGTTATGCTTAGCGACGATCTGGTTGCCAAAGGATTGCATGCGGGAAACATGATTCGTGAAGCCGCCAAGCACATCCAAGGTGGTGGCGGCGGACAACC
>JAUNRY010000019.1:0-5021 GCA_030539475.1 Bacteroidia bacterium
CATAAACATAATTACGAGCAGTAAACATATCCGAAACAATTATTCTTTTTTCATCAAATAGATGATAATAGATTTTTCTACTCCCTTTTGTATATTGCCTTCGGTTATCATTTACTTCATAAATAGACAGTTTCCTATCTAATCCGTCAAACATAACGGAGTCGCGAATTTGCTCATACCGGCTATAAAATTTTGTTGCTTTTTGCCCAATATCCAAATACATCAAATCGGTTTTGGCATATTCCGTTTGGTCGGGTTTGGTTTTGTATGAAAAATTGTAAACGGCACGGTATTGTGCGCTATCAATCACTTCCTGCGCCGGGAGAGGAAAGAATAGGAAGAAGAAAAATGCTGCGTTGATGCCGAGTCGGACTAAAAAAGTAATATTCATAGCACGTTTTATTTTTAATTGGGTTGCAAGATAAGAAGAAATACGGAATATTCGTAGGGGAAGTGTAAGAGACAGCAGAAAACTCTTCAACTTTTCTGCTTTAAAACTATGTTTTGCATATTACCAAGGCTCTAATGGGATATATTCGACGCTCTTCTTAGGCATCGGCAGCCCACCTTCTCTGATAGGTTTACTGCCGGTAATTAATTCAATAAATGAAAAATAATCATCATAGAATTTTTTTTCGTAATCGAATACTGTTTTTTTGTTTGTTTTTTTATATTCAGACCCATTGTTTCTTGTGTGGGTATAAACTATTGGTGTTTGTTTTTTTATTAATTCAAAACCGGTCAGTTTATATTCAAATATATTTTGGTTATCAGAAGCCTGTACGATTAAACCCTGAAGTCCCCACAATTTCCAAGGTCCTTTGTTCATAGCTATTTCAGGTGTGAAGTAGGCAGTCCATTCTCTTCCTAAAAAGGAAGTGGTCGCTTTTTGGCAACTATACCCATTTATTTCTATTTTTTCATTGCTTATGACCCATTTCGGCAATTCCATTTTTTCATCATATATAAATCCGTAAGTCGCCAATACAGAAACTACATGAGTGGTATTCAGCGAAAAATCTTGATAATATACGATGTTGGTTCCTTTTTTTAGTCCTTTTCTCGACTGGGTAATTTCAGCTACGGAAAATCCTTTTTTTAATTCATCTGCTGTTACGGAATCTCGAATTTGTGTGTAACGACTGTAAAACTTTGAGGTTTTTTGTCCGACGTCCAAATACATTAAATCGGTTTTGTCGTATGTATCCAAATCGGCTTTGGTTTTATAGGAAAACTGATAACTTGCACGAGCTGTAGCGTGGTCAATAATCTCTTGCGATTGCATTTTATTAACAACAATCGCAAGAGATAATAATAGAAAAAACATTCTTGTTCTTTTCATAAACGGTATTTACTATTGAGGATCACAAATATTATCTTCAATAAATTCTACCGCATCAGCAGCAAATTCTGTATCAAGAAAATCGTCATGACACATTGTTCCTAAGCAAGATGTAAAAATACAACCCATTGTAGATTCATCTTCACTGTTGGCATTTACCGATAAGAATCCCGCCATCATAAATAATCCGATTCCTGCTAAAACTAATTTTTTCATAATCATAAAATTTTAAAAAAGTAAAACAATAAATAAATTAACGTCTGCAAGAAAAGTAAAATAAATGGGGGGGGCAACTATTTTCTGTTAAATTTTGCGCAATATGTTGTATAACATATGGTTGTGTCTTTTATTTGTAAGTTGCTGTCCTGAATATATAATTGCTGTTATCTTTGTCAAAGTTCCGAACTTTGACAAAGGTTAGAAAAATGTTTATAGCGACTTGGAAGTCGCTTCACCCAAAAAAGCGAAAATCACTCGCTTTCGCAAACTTCTTCAACAACTCCACCGAATAATCTACCCCTTCTTTCAATCCCTCTTTTCCCGAATATCCGTTTATAATCATCAATAACCGACTGGTATCAGCGGTAATTTTTGTTCGTTCTTCATCGCTGGTGGGAGTACCTATTCCTCCAACGTCATCCCGATAAACGGGCAACCCCTCAATATTCAATAACCCACGACCTATGGCCTCAAACGGTTCATTTTCATTTCCAACGCCTAAAACCAAATCGCCCTGAATTTTATCGGCATCAAATCCGCCAATGGAATATCCGGTTTTCAGTGAAACCAGGTTAATTATATCCACCAGCGTATCAATTTGGTACAAACCCAATCCGCGAATAATCCGTCGGCACAATGCCTCGGCGGAAGGGCGGTATCGGTTTGGAGCTTTGCCCAATTTTTTATACGTTTGGCGAGTGGCAAAAATAGCCGGCCGTTTGTTGATGTCTTCTATTTTATGTTTAGCCGCGAAATAGGCACAAAATGAATCTATTTCCTGCCATAACTCATTGCTGTGCAGCGAATTTTTTACTTCGCACTCAATGGCAGCAAACCGGAAAACGGGGCAGGCAGCAAGTATTTCTTCGCTGATGGTTATCTCAATATTTCTCATAATCATTTTTTAAAAATACGACTTATGAGGCCGTATCTTCCGATGCCAAAATTACAAAATCTAAACCAAACTTTCCCGCATCGGAAGCAAATGTGTGAAATATTGAAAAATAACTTTCGAAAAAGTTGTGAAAAATGCGACTTTTGTCTATATTTGCGTGAATTTTTGTGTTTCCATGACTGAAGATAAGAAAAAGTTGTTGACTGATTTGGAATTTCGCGTGCGGCAAATAATGTATTTGTGCGATATGCTGAAAGAAGAAAACAGCAACCTAAAGTCTGATTTACAGACTGCAAACAAACATCTTGCCGAAGCAACAGAACGGCTCAGTCAGTTGAATGCAAAATACAACAGCTTGAAAATGGCACGAACCATTACCGCTGCATCGGTAGATGTGAACGTTGCCAAAACCAAGCTGTCGAAATTGGTGCGAGAAGTTGATAAGTGCATAAATTTATTGAATAGTTAAAACCCGAAAAAAAATTTATGCTTATTATGGGCGACGAAAAGTTTTTATTAACGTTGGAAATTGACGGCCGCAAGTATCCGCTGAAGATCAAGCAATCGGAAGAGGAAGCTTTTCGGAAAGCCGCCAAAACAATACAAAATAAGATAAATCAGTACAGAGTGAGGTTTGGAGCCAATTCCGATCTCACCGCGCAAGACTTTATGGCCATGACCGCCATACAGGCGTTGGTGGAGAATTTTTCTTTTGAAAGTAAGAATAACACGAAACCCTATGAAGATACAATCAGTTCGCTAATAAAAGAGCTGGACGTTTATCTGAAAAAATAAAATACAATCCTGACAGTCAGGAGTAAACTCATCGCACCTTTTTTTACCGGTATTTTTCGGTAAAGAAATTGTGCGATTTTTTATTTATTAACAAAAACGAACATAAGAAAAGTAGAACCATTTTTTTCTTGTATCCGATATAACAAAATCAGATGCGAGGATTTTATAATTTATTAATAATCATAAATATGCAAATAGTAATAGGAATAATTATCGGCTTGCTTGTCGGAGCGGTTGCCGCCTGGTACGTAACCGGTAAAGCAGCAAACTCGCGCGCCCGAAATATATTGAGCGATGCCGAAAAAGATGCTGAAGTAATTAAGAAAAATAAATTACTGGAAGCCAAAGAAGAGGTTATCTCGATGAAAGCCGAAGCCGAAAAACAGGCAAATGTCCGCACATCGAGAATACAATCTACTGAAAACCGCTTGAAGCAGCGCGAAATGACGTTGAACCAGCGTCAGGAAGAATTGAACAAAAAAGGAAGCGAAATAGACACCGTTCGCGTTAATCTGGATAAGCAGCAAGAACTGCTGGATAACAAGAATGCGGAACTGGAGCGGATTTATCGGCAATCGGTTGAAAAACTGGAATCGATATCGGGGCTCTCCGCCGATGAGGCAAAAGAGCGTTTGGTTGAATCCATCAAGGAAGAAGCCAAAACCGACGCTCAATCGTACATCAACGAAATTATGGAAGAAGCCAAAATGACGGCCAACAAAGAAGCCAAAAAAATAGTGGTTCAGAGTATTCAGCGCGTAGCTACGGAAACCGCTATTGAGAATGCCATTACTGTTTTCCATATTGATTCCGACGAGGTGAAAGGCCGCATTATTGGCCGTGAAGGCCGCAACATTCGCGCGCTGGAAGCTGCAACCGGTGTTGAAATTGTGGTGGACGACACGCCCGAAGCAATCGTTTTGTCGGGATTCGATCCCGTGCGTCGCGAAATTGCCCGCCTGTCGCTTCATCAACTTGTTGCCGACGGGCGCATCCATCCCGCCCGCATCGAAGAAGTAGTGTCGAAAGTAAGAAAACAGATTGAAGAAGAAATTGTTGAAACCGGAAAACGTACCGTTATCGATTTGGGAATTCACGGAATGCATCCCGAACTGATTCGCCTGATAGGTAAAATGAAATACCGTTCGTCATACGGCCAAAACCTGCTTCAACACTCGCGCGAAACCGCCAACCTGTGCGCCATTATGGCTACCGAACTGGGTTTGAATCCAAAAAAAGCCCGTCGCGCAGGCTTGCTTCACGATATAGGCAAAGTGCCCGATGATGAACCGGAATTGCCGCACGCTATGCTCGGAATGAAACTGGCCGAGAAATACAAGGAAAAACCGGATATCTGCAACGCCATCGGTTCGCACCACGACGAAGTGGAAATGACCACGCTGCTGGCGCCCATTGTTCAGGTTTGCGACGCCATTTCCGGCGCGCGCCCCGGTGCACGGCACGAAATTGTGGAAGCGTACATGAAGCGCCTGAACGATTTGGAAAACCTGGCACTTTCGTATCCGGGAGTTGTGAAAACATACGCCATTCAGGCAGGGCGCGAGTTGCGCGTTATTGTTGGAGCAGACAAACTCGACGACAACGATACCGAAAAACTTTCGGCAGAAATCGCAAAAAAAATTCAAACCGATATGACTTATCCCGGACAGGTGAAAATTACCGTCATTAGGGAAACCAGAGCGGTAAGTTACGCGAAATAATTGGGTGATGCGATTTCCAAATCGCATAAGAAACAACAAAAGCCGCCAA
>JAUNRY010000019.1:5121-16155 GCA_030539475.1 Bacteroidia bacterium
GATGAGGACGATGAAACCGTTCCGCTGCTTCTCGTGTTCGACGAAGATGATGATCTTTGCCTTACGTTTCCTGTACTTCTCGATGAGGTTGATGTATTGCTGCGGCTCACGTTTGCAGCGCTGCTGCTTCGGGTTTGTGCCGGCGCTTGCCGTGCCGTTGATGCCCGGCTGGAAGTTGAACTTTGTCTGCTTCTGTTTACCTGGCTTGGCGCCGATGAGCGCGTGGCGCTTTGCGATTGGCGGTTCACCGAGGTGGAAGGAGTGCTTTGTCTGCTTCGCGTTGTTTGCTGCGGCGCAACGCTTCGGGTGTTGCTGCTCGATTGGCGTGAGGTTGAAGGGGCAACTTCACGTGTTGTTGCGCTACGGGTTGAACTCTGCGTGTTTGCGCGGCTGTTTACCGCTTCGCGATTCGCGCTCGAACTTCTGGTTGTCGCGCTTCTGTTAACGCCGCTGCTGCTTCGTGTTGCGGAAGAGCTTCGGGTGTTGCTGTTTACGTTTGCCGATCTCGAAACATTTGCACTTCTGCCGCTTCTCGAAACTTCGGGGTTGTAAACGCTTACACTTCTGTTGCTCACCGAGGTTCTGCCTGAGCGTCCGTTCATTTCCAGCGAGCGGACATTTACGCTTCTGCCCGTTGTGCTGCGGTATTCGTTGGCCGTGGGGCCGCTGTAGTAGCGGTTATCGTTGTAAACGTAGGTGTTGTTTATAATGGTTGTATTGTTGTAGATGCCACCGTAGTAGTTTCTTCCGGGATAGTATCTGTGCATATTCCTGTGATACATGTACCTGTTTGGCAGGAAAACCCAGTTTCTCAACGGAAGGTCTATGTGAATGCTGATACCCATTCTCGGGCCCATTGGCGCCCAGCCGTAGTATCCGCCGCCGGTTCTCCAGGTTACCCATGCAGGCGCCCACTCGTATCCGGGAATCCATGCCCAGCCGTGGTAGTCGTCGTAAAACCAGCGTCCGTAATGGAAAGGCCCCCATCCCCACGAGAAGTCAGAAACCCATGTGTTTCCGTAGTTGGTCATTACCCAATATCCGTTGGTTGCATAAGGATGGAAGTTGCGTCCCACTCTCGGAATCCAGATATCGCCGTAGCTGGCGTGCCTCATCCATCTGCCGTGCGGGCGCAATTCGTTGTAAAATACCTGAATATTTACTCCGCCGCGGTTGTAATTATTATCGTTGTAATAATAATCATCGTTTTCGGCGTAATACTCATCTTCGTAATAGCCGTAATCTCTGTCGTATCCGGTTTGAGCATACGCTCCGCCTTGAAGAGCCATGCAAGATGTCAGCATTATTGCTGCAAAAGCGATCAGGATGGTGTTTATTAACGTTTTCATATCTGTAAGTTTTAAAGAGTGGAACTTCGTTTTGTTATCTTTAAGACAGTTGTTTTAACAGATGGTTTAACGGTTGAATTAAATGTTCTCAACGTTGCGGTGCGTATGTTCACATGGGTGGTTGGTTTTAAAAGTTTTGTTGATTCGTCAAACTATCAATCTCCTTAAACCTTGAACTTTAAACTACTTAAACACTTGATCTATTCCGGAGAATCCCATAAATGCCATGGCAATCAATCCGGCGGTTACCAGAGCGATGGGAATTCCCTGCATGGCTTTGGGCACTTTGGTTAATGAGAGTTGCTCGCGTACGCCGGAGAAGATAATCAGCGCCAAGGCAAATCCGATGGAGGTGGCAATGGCAAAAACCACCGATTGCAGCAGGTTAAAATCTTTCTTGATAACCAAAATGGCCACCCCCAAAATGGCACAATTGGTGGTAATAAGCGGCAGAAAAACGCCTAACGCCTGATACAATGCCGGGGAAACTTTTTTCAACATGATTTCCACCATTTGTACCAGCGCGGCAATTACCAAAATAAAAGATATGGTTTGAAGATATCCCAATCCGAAAGGTTCGAGAATGCCTTTTTGCAGCAGGAAAGTTACAATGGTGGCAATGGTGAGCACGAAAGTAACAGCCAGCCCCATGCCTATGGCTGTATCCACTTTTTTGGAAACTCCCAGAAACGGACAAATTCCTAAGAATTGCGAGTAAACAATGTTGTTTACGAAAATGGCAACTATAATAATTCCAATGTATTCCATAACTTTTTTTGTTTCGGGTTGCGCGGTGCGGGTTTCGGGTTGTTGCGCGAAACTGTCAAACGGCGAAACCTTATTTTATTTGGTTGATAATTTTAGAAAACTTAATTGATTATTTGTTGAGTAGTTCACCATACTGAACGCTCACCTCGTAACTCGTGCTACTTTTTTTGCAAAATATTAAAACCCGCTATTAAAAAACCCAGTACGATAAATGCTCCCGGAGCCAGTACGAAAATGAGCGAACCAAAACTTTCGGGATAAATGGATAACGAAAATATTCTCCCTACTCCCAGCAATTCACGAACGGCCCCCAACAAAGTAAGGGCAAGCGTAAAGCCCATGCCTATTCCAAATCCGTCGAGAGACGATGCGAAAACTTTGTTTTTCGAGGCAAACGCTTCGGCGCGTCCCAATACGATGCAGTTTACCACAATTAGCGGAATGAAAATGCCCAAACTATCGGCGAGAGCCGGCACGTAGGCTTTCATCATCATTTCCACAATGGTTACAAACGTGGCAATTACCACAATAAATGCGGGAATGCGCACCATGTCGGGAATAATGTTTTTCAGCATGGATATAACCGTGTTCGACATAATCAACACGAACATCGTGGCCAATCCCATACTCATGCCGTTTATGGCCGAGCTTGTTGTTGCCAGCGTGGGACACATTCCCAGCAACAGCACAAAAATAGGATTCTCTTTAAGAATTCCGTTTACAATAACTTTCAGGTTGTTATTCATTGTTGTCTCCTTTCTCTTGCTGATTTTTGCCATCGCTCGCTTTGTAAACAACGTAGGCTTTGTTTATGGCTTCTAAAAACGCGCGCGATGTTATGGTAGAAGCGGTTATGGCATCTACTTGTCCGCCGTCGTTAGCAACGCTTAACGGTCCTTCCGATAGATTTCTGCCGATTACCACCTGGTTTGGCTTAGTAGTTTCGCGAAACCACTCGTTCATTTTCGAACCCAGCCCGGGAGTCTCGGCATGTGATAAAACGGCATAATTCACAATTTTATCCTGCATATCGAAACCAACCATCAGTTGAATATTTCCGCTAAATCCGTTGTTGGAATAGGTGTTTACGGCAAAGCCAACTAACTCGTCGCCTTTTTTTGCCGGATAAACCAGCAGAGAATCGCCGTTAGCCGCAGGCATTTTGTATGCTTCTGCTACCGGATTGTTGTCGAAATGGGGAGCAACTTCTTTAATAGCGTTTTCCAGTTTCAATGCCTGAGCTTCCGCTATGGGTTTGGCGGTCATTTTGTTCACTTGCGCCAACAGAATCGCTACCACCAAACAGATGCCGAACAGCGACAGGAACATGTTTTTGAATGTAGATTGTAATTTAGCCATTTTTTACTACCTCCCCGAATCTTTTTGGTTGTGTGTAATTGTTAATTAACGGAGTAAAAGCGTTCATCAGCAAAATGGCGAACGAAACTCCTTCGGGGTAAGCTCCCCACAAGCGAATGGCCACAGTGATGAACCCGATGCTTATGCCGTAAATGAGCATGCCCGATTTGGTCATGGGCGATGTTACGTAGTCGGTTGCCATAAACACGGCTCCCAGCATCAAACCGCCCGAAAACAAGTGAATGAGCGGATTGTACGTCGGAATGGGATTGATAAGGTATAAGATGCCGGTAAAAACAGCCACGGATGCAATAATAGAAACAGGAATGTGCCAAGTGATGATTTTTTTCCACAGCAGGTAAACCAATCCCAACAGAAGCGCCAGGGCGCTCATTTCGCCGATGGAGCCGCCCTCGAAGCCCAAAAACATATCGTTAAGCGAGGGCAGTTGTTCGGGTGAGAATTTTAGATGCGACAATACGGTTGCCGAAGTTACAGCATCGGTTACGGCGCTTACTTCAGGCGCAGGCCATGTTGTCATTTGCGCCGGAAACGAAATCAGCAAAAAGATACGTCCCGCGATGGCCGGATTGAAAATATTGTTGCCCAATCCGCCGAAAGCCATTTTTACCACACCGATGGAAAACAGTGCGCCAAGCGCCAAAATCCATATCGGAAGGTTGGAGGGTACGTTGAATGCCAGCAACACTCCGGTGATAATGGCTGAACCGTCTAAAATTGTAGGTTCCTTCTTCATGATGTACCTGCCGATGAGATATTCGAACCCCATGCAGAATAAAACGGATAGCGCCGTTATTATCAACGCATCCAGCCGGAACACATACACTGCCACCAGAAACGCCGGAATGAGCGCAATGAGTACGCCGTACATGTTTTTTTCGATACTGTCTCCGCTGTGCACGTGCGGCGATGGGGAGACGATTAGTTTATTTTCCATAAAACCCCTAAATCCCCCTGAAGGGAACTTGAAATATGTTTATTTGTTAGTTTTTAGTTCTAATTGAATAACTTCTTTTATTTGTTCGGCAAGTTCAGGGATTTTATTTTTAACAACCTCCCACACTATTACGTAATTAATTCCCATATAATCGTGAATCAATCTGTCGCGCATTCCTGCCATATTCTTCCATTTAATTGTGCTCCATTTTATTTTTACATCCGCTGATATTTTCTTGGTAGCTTCACCTATTATTTCCAGACTTCTCACTACGGCTCTTTTAAGCACTTCATCGTTAATGAATTTGTCCCATGTTAAATCATCGACTACAGCTGATAAAATAAAATCACATTCATCGTTTATGTGTTTCAAATATTCAACGGGATTCTTCATACGAAAAGTGTTTCTTTTAATATTTTTGGTCCGATATGTGGACTTAGTCCGTTTTTGGTAACTACGTCCACTTTAACATTCTCAAAAATACGGTCAAAAGCATCGCAAACAGCCATGAAATTATCAAAATTCTCATCGGAAAGAGTGTTGAAATCAATTAATATATCAATATCGCTTTCGTTCGATTGTTCGGTTCTTACAAACGAACCAAATAATCCGATATCTTTAACTCCAAACTTTGTAAATTCAGGTTTGTGAGTTTTAAGAGTTGATAGAATGAGTTCTTTTGTTAACATTTTATTTGGCAGATTACGTTTAATTTTTTCTCGCTCTCACAATTCCCATAACCTTTCCTTTCCCCAGGCGAATATAGTCGAGTAGGGGGCGGTCTGACGGGCAGGTGTAGCTGCAGGATCCGCACTCAATACAATCGGTTATGCGGTTTTTTTCTGCTCTGTCCCAAACTTCATATTCTGTCAGATTCATCAAAAGGGTGGGGTTCAACCCCATGGGGCACACATTCACACACTTGGTGCAGCGGATGCAGTCTTTCATCTTGTTGCGCTTCGATTCCAGGGTAGGAATAATCAACACGCCCGATGTGCCTTTGGTAACGGGTACTTCAACGCCGGCAATGGCTTTTCCCATCATAGGGCCGCCGCTAACAATCTTTCCGGTAGTTTCGGGAAGCCCGCCGGCGAAATCGATAAGGTTGTTTAAAGGAATTCCCACACGTGAAAGCACGTTGCACGGATTCTTGACGTCTTTTCCGGTAATGGTTACCACACGCTCTACGAGCGGTTTGTTCTTTTGTACTGCTTCGTAAACGGCAAAAGCCGTTCCGGCGTTTTGTACCACCGCGCCTACCGAAATAGGAAGCGCGCCGCTTGGAACCTGGCGGCGCAGAACGGCATCGATAAGCTGCTTTTCACCGCCTTGCGGATATTGCACCTTGAGCGCTTGCACCGTAATTCCCGGAAATGCTTTTGCAGCTAATGTGAATTTTTGGATGGCGTCTTTCTTGTTGTTCTCGATACCGATAACCGCCTTGCTTACGTTTATGGCTTTCATCAGAAGGGTTATTCCTACCATAATTTCATCGGTTTTTTCCATCATCAGCTGATGATCCGATGTGAGGTATGGCTCGCATTCCACGGCATTGATAATGAGCACTTCGGCTTTTGTGCCGGGTGGCGGAATCAGTTTCACGTGGGTGGGGAAAGTGGCTCCCCCCATTCCTACGATGCCTGCGGCAGAAATTTTATCGATAATTTCCCGGGAAGAAAGCGAACATTCCTTAACCAGTGCTTTGGAACGGTCTATTTTTTCTTCCCATTCATCGCCTTCAACCTTGATGAAAACGGCATCGCGTTTGTATCCGCTGGTATCGAGAACTTTGTCTATTTTAAGCACCGTTCCCGAAACGGATGAATGAATGTTTGCCGAAACGAATCCTACCGTTTTCCCGATAAGCGTACCTACTTTCACTTTGTCGCCTTTCTTTACCACGGGCTGGCACGGCGCACCAATGTGCTGTGTGAGCGGTATGGTAACTTGCGCGGGTATGGCAATGGGTTGTATTGCTTTTCCGGCAGAAAATTTGTTTTCTTTGGGGTGGATTCCCCCGATACGAAATGTTTTTAACATAGAACTCTTAAATCCTCATGGAGGACTTTTCTTTTATGAGTTTTTTTATTTGAATTAAGCGTCTACCGGTACTATCTTCTCTACAACCGGAGGTTTTTCTTTCTTCGGCGGAAAGTTGAGTTCCAAAATGGAGTTTGTTGGACAAACCGGAACGCATTTGCGGCATAAGCGACATTTATCGTCGATGATGAACGCCAGGTTGTTTTCGATAGTAATGGCCTCGAAAGGACAAACCTGCTGACATTTAGTGCATCCGATGCAAGCCACGTTGCACGCTTTTTTGGCCACGGCGCCTTTGTCTTTGTTCACACAGCTTACGTAAATGCGGCGCGACTTAGGCCCTTGCTTGCGCAACTCGATAATGTCTTTGGGGCAGGCTTTCACACATGCTCCGCAGGCCGTGCACTTGTCTTCCACCACTTCGGGAAGCATGGTTGCCGGATTTATATGGATGGCATCGAATGTGCACGATACTTCGCAATCGCCCAAGCCGTAACAGCCAAACGAACATCCGGTATCGCCGCCGTAAAGCGATGCGGCAATGGCGCAGTTGGAAACGCCGTCGTATAAATTCAGCCGCGGACGTTCGTCGCACGACCCGCTACACCTTACCACAGCAATTTTTTTGGCGGAAGTTGCCGCTATTTTTCCCAAGATTTCGGCTACTTTGTTCATCGTGTCCTGGCCGCCAACGGGACAGTTCAAATCGTCCAGCGTTTCGGCTTCCACGCAGGCTCTCGCAAACGACGCGCATCCCGGAAATCCGCAACCGCCGCAGTTAGCCGCAGGCAGCGCGTCCTGAACTTCTTCGATGCGGGGGTCTTCTTCCACGTGAAATTTGCGCGAGACAAAGTAGAGTATGGCGGCGCTTCCGGCGCCAATGGCTCCCAATGTAGCAACAGCAGAAAGTAATACACTCATATTTTTAAGATATCAATGGTTGTTTTTGATAGTAAATTTAAAAGAATTCGCCATTTTATCGCGCAATAAATACAACGCTAAATAATAAGGCGCCAAAGCAATAATGGAAGCCATTGCGGCTTCAATTTCTCCAAAGTTCCAAACCGAGGTTGTTAAAACGAGCATGGCCACAAGAATGAGGATGGGAACAACAAACGCCCATAAAACTGCCTTGTAGCCCATCGATTCTTTTCCTTCGACGGTTACAAGATCGTTTATTTTATAGTGTCCGCTAAAATCGGTTATATCCACAATTTTCTCTTTCGAGTCGGCAGCCATGCACGAGCCCTTGGCGTGGCAAGCGCTGCAAGCCGATTCCTGTAAGATTTTAACGGATAACTTATTTCCCGATACACTCGCTATGATTCCTTGGTGTTCAATCATAAATTGACTTTCTGTTTCCTATTTCAGAATGACGCTGCAAAAGTAATGATTATTTTTGTGATTTTGTAGGTTATTTGATTGATTTAACGATTGAGGTTTTTTTGTTTTCTGGAATATGTCGGATAAATTTCTTAATTTTGTGTCTCGCAAATAGGCATTGAAAGATGGATGAGGTGGTGAAACGCATTGTTGATGAACGCAAGTCGAAATCGATGAGCGGCACAAGCAGTTTTATTACCGCGGATTGCAGGAATTTCCGCGCGTAAGAGATTTTCTAACCAACACATGCCTTTCGGCGCAAGACACCTATCGGGAGTGGGTAAAGTATTTTTATCCCGATTTAGATCAACATGTTCAATAACAATCAGCACACAATATGAAAAAAACGTTACTATTCTTCTGCTTTGTAAGCAGCGTTTTGCTCTTGCAAGCCCAAAACTACACGTTGAACGACCTTGTGGAGGGCCGCTTCTCGGCGCGGGGTATCCGCCAGATGGAGTCTGCGGCCGACGGGATGCACTATTACCAGATGAATCCCCAGAACACGGCAGTCATAAAATTTGCGTACGCAACCGGCAACGCCGTGGATACGCTTTTCGATACCCGGCGGGCGCGCGAGTGCACATTCGATACTTTTCAGGGATTTTTGGTGAGCCCCGACGAAAACCGCGTAATTGTTTACCGCGACCGCGAACAGATTTACCGCCGCTCGTTCAAAGCCAACTATTATTACCACGACGTGCGCCGCAACCTGGTGCGAAAACTCACGCAAAATCCGTCGAAACAAATGATTCCCACTTTCTCGCCCGACGGCCGGATGCTGGCTTACGTTATCGATAACAACATTTGGCTCACCAAATTCGATTTCGATACCGAATCGCAGGTTACCAAAGACGGCGAACGCAACAAAATCATCAACGGAGCCACCGATTGGGTGTACGAAGAGGAATTTTCCACCACCCGCCTGATGGAATTTTCGCCCGACAGCAAGCTGCTGGCGTTCGTTCGCTCCGACGAATCGCAAGTGCGGGAGTATCAGTTCCAGACGTTTGATCAGGAGCTTTATCCCGGCTTTTACACCTACAAGTATCCCAAAGCGGGCGAGAAAAACTCGTCGGTGGAGCTGCGCGTATTCGATATCGACGCCCGCACCACCCGCAAAATGGACATCCCGCTCGAAGCCGACGGCTACATGCCGCGGATAACTTTCACCCACAATGCCGACGAGTTGGCGGCCATGACCCTCAACCGCAACCAGAACCGTTTTGATATGTATTTTGCCAATCCGAGAACAACCGTTTCGCGGCTTGTCTTGCGCGAAGAAAGCAACTATTTTGTGGATTCGGAATGGCTCGGAAGCATTCATTTTCTTCCCAACCGTTTCACCTATGTTTCGGAGCGAGACGGCTTCAGCCACATTTACATTTACGGCAATACGGGCACGCTGCAAAAGCAACTCACTACCGGGCAGTTCGATGTAACCGGTTTGCTGGCCGTTGACGAGCAAACCAACACGGTTTTCTACGAAGCTGCCGACGAAAGCCCGCTTCGGCGAAACATTTACAAAGTGAATATCGACAAAGGACAGCCGCAAAAACTTTCCACCCGGCAGGGCTACAATTCGGCGTCGTTCAGCGCCAACGGCAAGTTTTTTGTGAACCGCTTCACCGATATAAATACGCCCACCGTTATATCGCTTCACGATGCCGGCGGAAAAGAACTGCGCGTGCTGGAAGACAACCAACAGGCTGCTGCTCAGGCCGCCTCGGCGCAATTGCCGAAAAGAGAATTTATTACTGTTCCCGCGGCCGACGGCATTACGCAGTTGAACGGATGGATTATACGGCCGGCTAACTTTAATGCTTCCCAAAAATATCCGGTGGTAATGGTGCAGTACAGCGGGCCAAATTCACAGCAAGTATTGGACAGATACGGAACCGACTGGCATTACGCGCTGGCCAATGACGGCTTTGTGGTAGCCGCCGTTGACGGACGCGGCACGGGAGCGCGGGGCGAGGAATTTCGCAAACAAACCTACATGAAACTGGGCGTTACAGAATCGGACGACCAGGTGGCGGCCGCCCGTTACCTGGGAACGTTGCCGTACGTTGACGCAAACCGCATCGGCATTTGGGGATGGAGCTACGGCGGCTACAACGTGCTGATGAGCATGAGCCGCGGAAACGGAATTTTCAAGGCCGGAGTAGCCATCGCGCCCGTTACCGATTGGAAGTTTTACGACACGGTTTACACCGAACGCTTTATGCGCACTCCGCAGCAAAACGCGTCGGGATACAAAGCCGGATCGCCGCTGGAACTGGCTTCGCAATTGCAGGGACGCCTGTTGCTAATACACGGAACAACCGACGATAACGTTCATTTCCAGAACGCCGTGGAATATTCGCGCGCGCTCATTGCCGCCGGAAAACATTTCGATATGTTTTATTTCCCCGATAAAGATCATTCCATTTTCGGAGGAAACGCCCGGTTGTATTTATACGAAAAAGTGATTGATTTCTTTAAAAATAATTTGTGAAACCCCCAAACATCAAACAATAAACCCCAAACACTATGAACCTATTCGATACAATAAGCAACGAAATTAAAAAGGCAATGCTTGCCAAAGACAAAGTGCGTTTGGAAGCGTTGCGTGGCGTGAAAAAAGAGTTTCTGGAAGCCAAAACCGCCAAAGGCGCGTCTGCCGAGCTTTCGGACGAGGCGGCCACCGCCATTCTGCAAAAAATGGTGAAACAGCGCAAAGACAGCGCGGAAATATATAAATCGCAACACAGAGACGATTTGGCTGCCGACGAAATTGCACAACTGGAGGTTATTCAGGAGTTTCTTCCCGCTCAGCTTTCGGCGGAAGAGCTGGAAACGGAAATCGGGAAAATTATTGCCGATACCGGCGCCACTTCCATGAAAGACATGGGCAAAGTGATGGGTGCAGCCACCAAACAGCTCGCCGGAAAAGCCGAAGGCCGGGCTATTTCGGAAATGGTGAAGAAATTGCTGGGTTGAGAATTTTTACGGCGCCCGCCGCTTTCTTTCGCCGGTATCTTTTTCAATGAACGGTTATTTCGCCCGAAGGGAGAAATCTATTTAGGCATTCTTCTCTATATCCTGCCTACAACTTTCCGGCTTTAGTCAAGTTCGCCGGCATGTCCCGAATGGGACGAACAATAATAGCCACAGGTGCAACCTGCGGTAACGGAA